>JAGQTL010000016.1 GCA_020439035.1 Leucobacter sp.
CGCGCAACCTCGCGAAGTCGGTGACCGTCGAATGACCGGGTGCGCATGATTCTCGGCATCGGCGTCGATATCGTCGACATCGCGCGCTTCGAGCGGCAGCTCGAGCGCACGCCCGCGCTGCTGCCGCGTCTCTTCGCGGAGGCCGAGCGCCGCCTGCCCGTGCCGTCGCTCGCAGTGCGATTCGCCGCGAAGGAGGCGCTGATCAAGGCGCTGGGCGGCTCGGGCGGCCTAGGCTGGCACGACATCGAGATCGCGCGCGGCGGCGACCGTGCGCCGTCGTTCGTGCGCACACCGCAGCTGGAGCGCGAGTTCGCCGCGTGCGGAGCGGCGCGCGCGCACCTCTCCTTGAGTCACGACAGCGGCGACGCCGTCGCGTTCGTGGTGCTGGAAGGCGGAACGGCGGGGGAGGGCGTATGAGAACCGGATCCATGCGCGTGGCCGAGATCTCGCTCCCCGCGATCCGGAGCAATGTCCGCCGCATCCGCGAGGTCTCGGGCGGGCACCTGATCGCCGTGATGAAGGCAAACGGCTACGGTCACGGCGCTGCCATCTGCGCGCGTGCCGCGCTCGAGGCCGGCGCGACCATGATCGCCGTGGCCGATATCGAGGAGGCGCTGGCGCTGCGCGCGGCGGGTATCGAGGGGCCGGTCCTGTGCTGGCTGCACGGCCTACGCGCGGACTGGCGATCCGCGGTGGAGGCCGGGATCGAGATCGGGGTGAGCCACCTCGCGCAGCTCGACGGCGTCGCTGAGGCGGCGGCGGGCCTGGGGCTCACGGCCGCCGTGCAGCTGAAGCTCGACACGGGCCTGAGCCGCAACGGCGCCGGGGTCGAGGAATGGCCCGACCTGTTCGCCCGGGCCGCCGAGCTGCAGGAGGCGGGATCCGTCCGCGTGCGCGGCATCTTCAGCCACCTGGCGAATGCCGGCGATGACCGCGATCGCGCACAGGCGGCCCGGTTCGACGAGGCGGTGGCCCTGCTGCGCACGGCGGGCATTGAGCCCGAGCTCATCCACCTGGCTGCGTCGGCCGCGACCTTCACGTCCCCGCATCTGCACTACAACACGGTGCGCGTCGGCATGTCGGTCTTCGGGTACAGCCCCTTCGCGGATCGCACCTCCGCCGACCTCGGGCTCACACCCGCGATGACGCTGCGCTCCGAGGTCGTGGGGCTGCGTTCGGTGCCCGAGGGCGCGGGCGTCTCATACGGGTTCAATCACGTGGCGCAGGGGGACACGACGCTCGCGCTCGTGCCGATGGGGTATGCGGACGGGCTGCCGCGCGCGCTCAACGGCGCCGGCGCCACCGTGGCGATCGCCGGCCGGCACTGCCCGATCGTCGGCCGCATCGGCATGGACCAGTGCATCGTCGACCTCGGAACCCTCGGCCGACGGGTCGAGGTGGGCGACCCCGTGATCCTGTTCGGTGACCCCGCAACCGGTGTGCCCCCGGTCGAGGTCTGGTCGGAGCTCATGCGCACGATCAACTACGAGATCGTGGTCGGCATCGGGCCCCGCGTACTCCGCGTGCCGGTCGACGAGGCCGACGAAGAGGCATCCGAAGACGAGGCCGGTGTCGAGGCCGCCGACCACGCGGCCGACGATCCTTCGGTGCCGGTGCGAGCGAGCGAAACGAGCCGCAGCATCGACACTCCCGACGACATGCACGCCCTCGGCATCGCGCTCGGACGGCGGCTCGCCGCGGGCGACCTCGTGATCCTCACGGGCCCGCTCGGGGCGGGCAAGACGACGTTCGCCCGCGGCCTCGGCGAGGGCCTCGGCGTGCGCGGGCCCGTCACGAGCCCCACGTTTGTGCTGGCGCGCACGCATCCCTCGCTCGTGGGCGGCGCGCCGCTCGTGCATCTCGACGCGTATCGGCTGCGGGACGCGGCGGAGCTCGACGACCTCGATCTCGACTTCGACGGCGCGGTCGTGGTCGCGGAGTGGGGCGCCGGGCTGATCGACACGCGTGAGAGCTGGATCGAGATCGTGATCGAGCGGCCGACCGGCGGCGCGACCGGGAGCGACGACGGCGATGGCGGCGAGGACGACGATGCCGCCGACGACGCCGACGAGGCGCCCGTCGAGCCGCGCACGCTCACGATCACGGGGTACGGCCGCCGCTGGGCCGACGGGGTGCTGTGATGTGCGGCTACGTCCCGGGTTCGGGCGGTGCCGGGATCCACGACGCCCGCATCGACGCCTGGCCCCCGCCCGAGGTGCTGAGCAGCCCTCCGAGCGAACGGGTCGTGGATGCTCCAGAGATCGGGGCGCACGCGCTGCTCGCGATCGACACGGCGCTCGGCACAAGCGTGGCGCTCGGCTCCGGCGGCCGGATCTTCGAGGTATCGAGCGACGATGCGCGCGGCCACACCGAGGCGATCGGGCGCCTGATCGCGCGCGCGCTCGAGCTCGCCGGCGCGTCGCCCCAGTCCGTCACCGGTGTGGTCGCCGGCATCGGCCCCGGCCCGTTCACGGGACTGCGCGTGGGGATCGCCGCGGCGCACGCCTTCGCGGTCGGCCGCGGCGTGCCGCTGCTGCCGCTCCTGAGCCACGAGGCCGTGGCGCTCGCCGCCCTCGGGCGAGGCGCGACCTCCGCGGTGCGCGTGGTGCAGGACGCGCGGCGGCGCGAGCTTTTCGTCACGGACTTCGCCGGCATCGACTGGATGGGCGCGCCGCTTCGGCACGGCGAACCGAGGCTCGAGCATCGCGAGTCGTTCGCGGCCGGGCCGGGGGATCTCTGGCCCGAGCGCATCCCCGCGGCGCGGCTCGTGCAGTTGGCGGCGCGAAGGCTGGCCTCGGGCCGGGAGTTCGAACCGGATCGGGCGCTCTACCTGCGCGACCCCGACGTCTACCCACCCGCCGCCCGGAAGCGGGTGTCGTCGTGAGCGCGGCGCCGGTGCTGCGCGCGGCGACCCTCGACGATCTCGACGCGATCTGGGCGCTCGAGGCCGCCGTGTTCACGAACGAGGCGTGGAGCCGCGACGCCATGCGCGAAGAACTGAGCGCCCGCCATCGCGTTTATCTCGCGCTCGAGGGCGAGGACGGGCGTGTGGTCGGCTACGGCGGGTTGCTCGCCGTCGGGACGGAGGGCGACATCCAGACCATCGCGCTCGACCCGGCCGTCCGGGGCGCGGGAGAGGGGCGGCGGCTGATGCGCGCCCTGCTCGACGCGGCGCGGGATCGCGGCGTGCGCGAGGTCTTCCTCGAGGTGCGCGCCGACAACCCCGTGGCGCGGGGGCTCTACGCCTCGTTCGGGTTCGCGGAGATCGGCGTGCGGCCCCGCTACTATCAGCCCGATGACGTCGATGCGATCGTGATGCGGGCGGAACTGGACGATGCCGACTCGGCACCGGCGGAGCGAGGTGCGAGATGAGCGCGGTCGAGCCCCTGGTGCTCGGGATCGAGACGAGCTGCGACGAGACCGGCGTCGGCATCGTTCGCGGCCGCACACTGCTGGCCAACGCGATCGCCTCGTCGATGGACGAGCACGCGCGCTTCGGCGGGGTTGTTCCGGAGGTGGCGGCGCGCGCGCACCTCGAAGCGCTCACGCCCACCATCGAGCGGGCCGTCGGGGCTGCCGGTGTGCGCCTCGACGAACTCGATGCGATCGCGGTGACCTGCGGCCCCGGCCTCGCCGGCGCGCTCATGGTCGGCGTGGCGGCGGCCAAGGCGCTCGCGCTCGCGCTCGAGATCCCGCTCTACGCGGTGAACCATCTCGTCGGCCACGTCGGCGCCGACCTGCTGCAGGGCGAGGGGCTGCGCGGTGTCGCCGGGGCCTCGGGCGCCATCGGCGAGCTCGAGCTGCCGACCGTCGCGCTGCTCGTCTCGGGCGGGCACACGTCGCTGCTGCTCGTGCGCGACCTCGTGAGCGATGTCGAACTGCTGGGAGAAACGATCGACGATGCCGCGGGCGAGG
>JAGQTL010000238.1 GCA_020439035.1 Leucobacter sp.
GAGACCGAGCGGCGCTTCTACCTGGCGAACGAGGTCGAGCTCCGCCAGCAGAACGCGGGCAGCGACTTCTACTTCGAACTGACCATGAGCGATGTCTGGGTCTGGGATGTCTACCGCGCCGATCGCTTCGTCAAATCGGTGCGCGTGCTCACGTTCAAGGACGTGAACGTCGAGGAGCTCTCGGCGCGGGAGTTCAAGCTGCCGCAGGAGCTGTCGATCGACGACTGAATGCCGGCCGCGCACCACCGGTGCTGGCAGGATCGGCGCTCACACCCGGCCGAATACCGCCGGCAGCGCGACTTCTCCACAGATTCGCCGACCCGCCCGTGAGGCCTGCGCCGAGCGGCCAGGCTGGGCGCATGAACGCACCCGACTTCGAAGCCCGTCCGGCCCCCCGGCGAACGCATAACCAGACACTCGGCGCGCGCGGCGAGACGCTCGCGGCCGAGTACCTCGCGGGCCGCGGGTTCGTGCTGCTCGAACGCAACTGGCGGAGCCGCCGCGAGGGAGAGCTCGACATCGTCGCGCGCGACGGCGCGGCGATCGTGGCCGTCGAGGTGAAGGCCAGGAGCGGCACCGGGACGGGGCACCCGCTCGAAGCCATCACCTGGCGCAAGGCGCACCGGCTGCGCGGGCTGCTGCTCAGCTGGATGCGGGCGCACGGCGAGCAGGCCGAGCAGTTGCGCGTCGACGCCATCGGCATCGTGCTGCGTGCGGGGGCTGCGCCCGAGATCACCCACCTGCGGGGCATCGCATGACCGGCGCGGTCGCCCGCGCCGGGGCCATTGCGCTCACGGGCCTCGACGGCACCCCCGTGGTCGTGGAGGCGGCCCTCGCGAACCAGCTTCCCGGCATGGCCATCGTCGGCCTGCCCGACTCGGCGATCGCCGAGGCGAAGCAGCGGGTGCGTCTCGCGACGCAGCGCGCCGGGGTCGACCTGCTCGGCCGCTTCGTGCTCGTCAACCTCTCGCCCGCCGCGCTGCCGAAGCAGGGCTCGAGCTTCGACCTCGCGATCGCGCTGGCGATCGCGGCCGCCGCGGGGCGCATCACCGGCGAGCGACTGCCGAGCACCGCGCACCTCGGCGAGATCGGCCTCGATGGCGAGCTGCGCCGCCCGCCCGGCCTGCTCGGCGCGGTACTCGCCGCCCGCAGGCTGGGCTTCGAGCGGGTCATGGTTCCCGAGCGCTGCGCGCGCGAGGCGGCGCTGGTACCCGGTATCGAGGTGGTCGCCGCGCGCGACCTGGCCGGAGCGCTGGCCTGGTACCGAGGCGAGACTGAGGGCTGGCGGATCGGCGCACCCGATGCACCGGACGCGGCTCCGGCGCTCGTGAGCAGCGCCGATATTGCCGACGTGATCGGCCAGCCCGAGGCGGTGGAGGCCATGGTGATCGCCGCGGCCGGCCGTCACCACCTGTCGATGGTCGGCCCGCCGGGTGCGGGCAAGACGCTGCTCGCGATGCGGCTGCCCACGATCCTGCCGGACCTCACGCCGGATGAGCAGATCGTCGCCAGCAGCATCGCCTCGCTCGGCAGCGATGCGCTCACCGGCCTCGTTACCCGGCCGCCCTTCGAGAGCCCCCACCACACGGCCTCGGCCGTCGCGATCATCGGAGGCGGCGGTGGTAGCCGCGGTGGTGGTGGTGGTGGCGGTGGCGGTGGTGCCGTCCTGCCCGGCGCCGTAACTCGTGCCTGTCACGGGGTGCTGTTCCTCGACGAGGCGCCGCAGTTCCCGATGGCGGTGCTCGATGCGCTGCGGCAGCCGCTCGAGAGCGGCATCGTCGAGATCCATCGCGCCCGGGTGCGTACGACGCTGCCCGCTCGGGTGCAGCTGATCCTCGCCGCGAACCCCTGCCCCTGCGGTAACGCGGGATCGCCGGAGACGGCTCGGGCCTGCCGGTGCACGCCGATGGTCCGCACTCGGTACGCGGGCCGCATCTCCGGGCCCCTGGCCGATCGCATCGACCTGCGCCTGACCGTGCGCCGGGTCGCGAGCGCGCTGCCGGCGCTCGCCGAGCAGGAGCGGCCGACGAGCGCGGACCTGCGCGACCGGGTGGTCGCGGCGCGAACGCGCGCTGCCGAACGGCTCGCGGGCACGCCCTGGCGCGTGAACGCCGAGGTGCCCGGGAGCTGGCTGCGCGGCCCGGCCGCGCGGCTTTCGCGTGGAGAGACCGCGGTGCTCGACCAGGCGCTGGCCCGCGGTTCGCTCAGCATGCGCGGCTACGATCGCGCCCTGCGCGTCGGCTGGACGATCGCCGACCTCGCGGGCAAGGAACGCCCGGGGCGCGGCGAACTGGCCCAGGCGCTCGCGTTGCGCGGGGGAGCGGCACTGTGAGCGGCACTGTGAACGGCCCGGCGCGCGGCCAGGGCCCCGCGTCGCTCTCCGCCGAGCCCGAACTGCGCGCGAAGCTCGGCGAGCTCGCTCGGCTCGAGCCGACCCCCGAGGTCGCGGATGAACTGCTCGCGCGGGTCGCGTGGTCGAGACTCGCCGAACCGGGAGACGGGATCGCCGGGGCGCTGATCGGCGCGTTCGGAGCGGGCCCCCTCCTGCGCATGCTCGTGGAACGCACCGCGCCTCGCCGCATCGCCCAGCGCGCCCGCGAAGCGGGTCTCGAACTGCCGGAGCGCGGGGTCGTCGAGGCGATCGCGCGCTGGTCCCCGCGACTCGACCGCAGCGGCACGGTGGGCGACATCGACCGGGCGCTCGCCGCGGGGCTCGGCGTCGTTGCCCCGGGTTCCGCGCACTGGCCGGGATCGCTCGACGATCTCGGCGCGCACGCACCCCTGCTCCTCTGGGTGCGCGGCGACCCCGCGCTCCTCGGCGCGCCCTCGTTCTCCGTCGTGGGCGCGCGCGCCGCAACGGGGTACGGCACCCACATCACCGCGGAGATCGTCGACGGGATCTGCCAGGCGGGGTTCTCCATCGTGTCGGGCGCCGCCTACGGCATCGACGCGGTTGCACATCGTACAGCGCTCGCGGCCGAGGCGCCCACCGTCGCCGTGCTCGCCGGCGGAGCGGATCGCGCGTATCCCGCCGCGCACGACACCCTGCTCGATCGGATCGCGGGCGCGGGTCTCGTCTGCGCCGAGATGATTCCGGGCGCCGCCCCGACCAAGTGGCGCTTTAGAATGCGCAACCGCTTGATCGCGTCGCTCTCGCCGGTCACGCTCGTCACCGAGGCGGGCGTGCGATCGGGCACGATCAATACGGCCGGGCATGCGGCAACGCTCGGTCGCGCCATCGCAGCGGTGCCCGGCCCCGTCACCTCGGCCGCCTCGGCCGGGTGCCACCTGCTGATCCGCGAGTACGGCGCAGTCCTCGTGACCAACGCGCGAGAGGCGTGCGAGGTGGCCGGCCTCGACGACCACCTCGATCTCGGCAGCGGGGTCGGCAGCGGGGCCGGTTCCGCCGCACGCATGCCCCAGCTGCACGAGCGCGTGCTCGACGCGCTGCCGCTGCGGGGCGGCCGCACGTCGCTCGAGGTCGCCCGGCGCGCGGGGGTCAGCGAGGGCGATGCGCGGGGCGCCCTCGCCGAGCTCGAGGTTCTCGACAGGGTTCGCAGAGGCGACTCGCCGGACGGGGAGGGGGTGCGCTGGGCGCTCGTACGCCCACAATGAGAGCATGCGACTGTACGAGGCGATCGAGGGTTTTCTCTCGACCGTGGAGTTCGAGTACGGGTATTCGCCCCATACGGTGAAGGCGTATCGGCGCGACCTCGCCGACCTCGCTCGCTTCTCGACCGCGGACGACGCCGATGCCGCACCCGGATCGCTGGATGTGGAATTCGTCGACCTCGAGCTGCTGCGCGCGTGGATCTGGGAGCGGCAGCAGCGCGGGCTCGCGCCGGGTACGCTCTCGCGCAATGTCGCCACGCTGAAGTCCTTCGGCAACTGGCTCGAGCATCGCCGGCTGGTGCCGGGCAACCCGGCTTCGCGCCTGCGCGCGCCGAAGAAGGCGAGCCCGCTGCCCCGCGTGCTCAGCCGGGATCAGGTCGCGCGGATCCTCGACCGAGTCGGCGCCCGAACGCAGGGCGGCGACCCCGCCGCCCTGCGCGACCATGCCGTCCTGGAACTGCTCTATGCGACCGCGCTGCGCGTCTCCGAGCTCTGCGGGCTCACGCTCACCGGCCTCGACCTGCGCGAGCGCTCGGTTCGAGTGACCGGCAAGGGCGACAAAGAGCGCGTCGTGCCGATCGGCGCACCCGCGGCGCGAGCGCTCGGCGAGTATCTCGAACATGCCCGGCCGGTGCTCCTCGAGCGGGCGTCCCGGCCCGTGGAGGCGCTCTTCATCGGCAACTCCGGAGCCGCCCTCACGCCGCGATCCGTGTACGGTCTCGTCTCGCGGGAGCTCGAGCAGGAGCCGGGCGGCGGCCCCCGCGGCCCGCACACGCTGCGCCACACGGCGGCCACGCACCTGCTCGACGGCGGCGCCGACCTGCGGATCGTGCAGGAGATGCTCGGACACGCGAGCCTCGGGAGCACCCAGGTCTACACGCACGTCTCGGCCGACCGACTCGAGCAGAGCTACCGCCAGGCGCATCCGCGGGCGTGAGCCGCGCTCACCAGGGCAGGAGCACGGGGCGCGGCCGCAGGAAGCGCAGTGGGTTCGCGTAGTCGCCGTCGACGCGCAGGCCGAGGTGCAGGCAGGTGCTGGCGCAGTGACCGCCCGTCTCGACGACCCCGATGGCCTGGCCCGGCACGACGGCCTCGCCCTCGCGCAGCGCGCTCGAGACCGGTTCGAGTGACAGCACGGTGCGGTCGTCGACTCGGATCGAGATGACGGGGCGGTCGACCACCTCGCCGACGAACGACACGACTCCGGTGGTCGGCGCGACGACGGCCTCGTGCGGGCCTGTTGGAAGATCGATGCCGCGGTGGCCGGCACGGTAGGGCCCGTTCGGCAACGAGTACGCGGCGGCGATCCGCAGCGGATGGCCGAGCGGAGGCTGCCAGAGCCCGGCGCCCCCGGGCCCGGTACCCCCGAACCCGGCGCCTGCGACTACGGTGCAGACGACAAAGAGGGCAGGGGTGCGAGGGATGAGCCGCATGCCTCGACGATCCCAGGCGCGGCGGCGCGCCGCCGGTGGTTCCAGGCATCTGTGGAGAACATGGCGGATCGGCCCAGGCAGACGGGTTCGGAGCGCCGAATCCCGGTCTCGGATTCGACGCGGAACCGGGGCTCCGGGTGCTACACTGGAACAGCACCTTGCAAGAGGTGACTTCGCGTGCCCGAATCATGGATCGCGGCCACCGGTCTTCTTCCGAGAAGCGGCGGCGACCACGGGCACTAGGTTTCGGGGCATCCGCTCACGAAAAGCAACCGCAATCGCGCACTTCCGTGGTGCGCAGAACAGGAGAACGGCCATGGCCGTCGTCACCATCCGCCAGCTGCTCGACAGCGGCGT
>JAGQTL010000239.1 GCA_020439035.1 Leucobacter sp.
TCGGCAACTACGACTACGGGTTCTTTTGGTACTTCTACCTCGACGGCTCGATCCAGGTCGAGGCGAAAGCGACGGGCATCGTCTTCGCCGGCGCCGGCGAACCCGGCAGCGAGAACCCGCACGCCCCCGAGATCGCCCCCGGCATCTTCACGCCG
This sequence comes from Leucobacter sp., assembly GCA_020439035.1. Lineage (GTDB taxonomy): Bacteria > Actinomycetota > Actinomycetes > Actinomycetales > Microbacteriaceae > Leucobacter. The sequence goes on from JAGQTL010000239.1 coordinate 156, forward strand.
ATCCACCAGCACCTCTTCTGCGCGCGCATCGACGTCGCGATCGACGGGGAGGACAACACCCTGCACGAGGTCGAGGCCGTCGGCATCCCGATGGGCCCCAAGAACCCCTACGGCAACGCCTTCACCTGGAGCGAGACGCAGCTGGCGAGCGAGCAGCAGGCGCAGCGTCTCGCCAACGGCCTGGCGGGCCGCGTCTGGGAGGTGCGCTCCGCGCACCGGAAGAACTACGTGGGCAAGCCGACGGCCTACTGGCTGATCCCGGAGGGCAGGGCGCTCCTGGCGGCGCAGCCGGGCTCGACGGTGCACGGCCGCGCGAACTTCGCGACCAAGCACCTGTGGGGCACGCAGTACGCTCCCGAGGAGCTCTACCCCGCCGGCTTCTACCCGAACGCGCACGCGCCCGGCGCGGGGCTGCCCGCGTGGACCGCCGCGGATCGTTCGCTCGACGGCGAGGACATCGTGCTCTGGCACACGTTCGGTCCGACGCACATCCCGCGCACCGAAGACTGGCCGATCATGCCCGTCGACTACTCCGGCTTCTGGTTCAAGCCGCACGGGTTCCTCGACCAGAACCCCGCCATGGACCTGCCGGAGGACGCTCGCGCGTGCGGATCGGCGGCCGGAGGCGCCTGCTGCACGGACGGCGGCTGCGGGTGCTGCTCGGGCGAGAACTGCCGCTGCGGCAGCGCGAACTGCGGGTGCGGGAAGCCTCGCACCTGACGCAACCCTGCGCGCCCTCGGAGCCGATCGTCCGCGCGACCCCGTGCGGAGCGAAGCGGGCGCGCGATCCCCCCCACCCCCGACGACGAACGGAATCGACTATGCCGCACCCCGACCTGATCCTCACCGACGCACGCATCTACACCGTCGAACCGGCACACCCGTGGGCCGAGGCACTCGCCGTGACCGGGGGCCGGATCACCGCCCTCGGCACCGGCACAGAAGTGCTGGCGACCGCGGGGCCGAGCACCGAGGTGCGGGCGCTCGACGGGGCGTTCGTGATGCCGGGCCTCATCGATGCGCACAACCATCATGCGGTGGCCGGCCAGGAGGAGCTGTTCGAACTGCGCCTCCCGCTCGGCGCCCACCTGGACGGGATCATCGATGCGGTGCGCACCTACGCCGCGGGGCTCCCCGACGGGGCCTGGGTCGTCGGAGGCCCCTGGGCGAGCGATCGACTCGGCGAGGTGAACACGGCAGACGCCCTCGCCCGGCTCGACGAGGCCGCCGGCGGACGCCCCGTGATGCTGGCGGACGACTCGCACCACAACCGCTGGGTGAGCACCCGCGCGCTTGAGCTCGGCGGCGTTCGCGCGGGGGATGCGGGCGTCGTGCTCGATGCCTCGGGGCGACCGACCGGGGTGCTCCTTGAGGCCGCCGGCATCCCCGTCGCCCGCGCGCAGCGAGACGTCGGCGGCCTCTCCGAGGCTCAGCACCGGCAGGCGTCGAGGCACGGCATCGGCATCCTCAATTCCTACGGCGTCACCGCGTTCCAGGACGCGGGAGTGTCGACCGGCACCCTCGAGGCGCTCCGCTCGCTCGATCAGGCCGGCGAACTCGACGCCTGGGTCGTCTCCTCGATGCTCGTGAACGACGACATCTTCGGATTCTCGGAGATCGGCGAGCGGCTCGTCTTCAGCGGCGAGCGCTACCGCACCGCGCACCATCGGCCCGACTTCGCGAAGATCTTCCTCGACGGCGTGCCGCCGACGCGCACCGCGGCGTTCCTCGAGCCGTACCTCCCCGACGACGTCCACGGCGCCCACTTCTGCGGCGAGACGCTGTTCCCGCCCGCAGAACTGCTCGACTGGCTGCGCCGACTGGCCGAGCACGGCATCTCGGCGAAGATCCACTGCACGGGCGACGCCGCCGTGCACGAGGTGCTGAACGCGGTCGCCGCCGTGCGGACAGCCGGCTTCACCCGCACCCGGTACCACGTCGCGCATGGCCAGTTCATCCACCCCGACGACATCGCCCGTTTCGCCGAGCTCGGCGTCGTCGCCGAGATCTCGCCCTTCATCTGGGTGCCGAGCCCGATCGTCGAGGCGATCAGCCAGGTGCGTCCGGCGGCGGACATCGGCCGCATTCAGCCGAACCGCGCGCTCCTCGATGCGGGCGCGATCGTCGCTGGCGGATCCGACTGGCCGGTCTCGCCCTCGCCGAACGCGTGGGAGGGCATCCACGGCCTCGTCACCCGGGAGGACCCGACCGGGCAGTACCCCGGCACGCTCTGGCCGGAGCAGGCGATCAC
>JAGQTL010000240.1 GCA_020439035.1 Leucobacter sp.
AGCACGTTGTTGATCTTGTGCGAACCGGTATGGTTGAGATCCTCGCGCTTCAGGAACACGCGCGCTCCCCCGGCGTGCTCGGCGAATCGCGGAACCTCGGTGATGGGCGAGGGTCGGCCCGCGTACGAGCGCAGCAGCTCGAGCAGCTCGGCCTGGAAGGCGGGGTCGGCCTTCGCCTCCTCATAGGCTGCCGTCAGCTCATCGATCGCGGCGATGAGCGATTCGGGCATGAAGCGGCCACCGTAGTCGCCGAAGAACGGGCCGTGCTGCTCGCGCAGCGACACGGTCGAGTGGTCTTTCATCTTGGCTTCCATCTCCGCTGCACGCATCAGCGGCTTTCGTTCGAATGCTGCCGTAACAGCCTGTCAGACGCCGAGGTAGCTCTGCAGCGTCGCGACCGGATCGTTCGTGACGAGAGCTTCGCCGACGAGCACCACGTCTGCGCCGGCCTCGCGGTAGCGCACCACGTCGCTCACGTCGAGCACCGCCGACTCCGCCACGCGGATGGCGCCGGCGGGAATCTGATCGGCGACGCGGCCGAACAGCTCCCGATCGAGCTCAAAGGTGCTGAGATTTCGCGCGTTCACCCCGATCAGCTGCGCGCCCAGGTCGACCGCGCGGGCCACCTCGGTCTCGCTGTGCGTCTCGACCAGCGCGGTCATCCCCAGCTGCCGGGTGAAGTCGTACAGCCGCTGCAGCGTCTCCTGCGGCAGCGCGGCCACGATGAGCAGCACGAGGTCGGCGCCCGCGGCTCGCGCCTCGAGAATCTGGTATTCCTCGCCGATAAACTCCTTGCGCAGCACCGGGATGCTCACGGCCTTGCGCACCGCCTCGAGGTCGTCGAGCGACCCCTTGAACTTGCGCTGCTCGGTGAGCACGCTCACCGCGCTCGCCCCGCCCGCTTCGTACTGCGCCGCCAGCGCCTGCGGCTCGGGAATATCCGCCAGGTCCCCGCGCGACGGGCTCGCGCGCTTGACCTCGGCGATCACTCGGATGCGGTCCGCCGGAGCCAGCGCCGCGAGCGCATCGAGCGCGGGCGTACGTGCCAGGGCGGCGGCCTCGACCTCGGCGACCGACCGTACTTGTCGTCGTGCCCGCGCGTCTTCGAGGGAGCCGGCGAGCAGTTCTTCGAGCACCTTAGTCGTGGGTCTTCGGTGTGAACTTGGGCCCGTTCACGCCGTAACCGGCCTTCGAGAGGATGAAGCCGAGCAGAATACCGACGACCACCACGCCCGCGCACACGAACACCATGACCGGCATGTCAAGGAAGAAGAAGACCGCGCCAGCCGCGATACCGAGCAGCATGACGACCACCGCCGTCCATGCCGCGGGCGACTCGCCGTGACCAGGGTCTCCGTGCTGCGTACTCATGTATCTCCTCGTAACAGAAAGTGCTTGCCGACAAGCCTACCGTCTGACCGCGCGTTCGCGCGATTTCGGCCCGGCCGGTCGCTCACCCGGCATCCGACGTCTCGGTCGGATCACCGCCGTCGCTGAGCGCATCCCAATCGGAGATCCGATCGGGCTCGCCGCCGTCCGTCTCCCGCGCTTCGCGGGGCCCCTGCGTCTCGTACCGGCGCCCGGCCCCGGGCCACGTACCCGCGACGATCAGCACGATGATCCCGGCGATCGCCGCGATGAGCCCCGCCGCCACTGCGGCGCTCGGCCAGGCCGTCACCGCGACGGAGTCGACGAGTTCGGATTGGGCGGAGCCGACGATGCCGGTCACCTCGGCGATCGCCGAGGAGGGTTCGAGGTGCGGATCGGCCAGGACCGAGATTCCGACGAACGCGATCCCTCCGCCGCAGAGGACGGCGAGCACGCCGAGCACGCGACGCAGCACGGGGCCGGCGATCGTGAGCACGAGCGCCGACGCGAGGAGCGCGAGCGACACCGGGGAGAGCGATTGGTTGAGCCGCTGGCCGGTCACCGCGAGCCGCGACTGGGCCGCCGCACCGTCCACGAGGCCCACCTCGACCCACACCTGCGTCGCGGCCGCCAGAGCCGCGACACCGGCGAGCGCGATCAGCCCGACGAGAAGCGCCTTCCCGCGCGCGCGCGGCCGTCGCGGGGTGGTCTCCCCGCCCTCGCGCCCCGTCCCTGCGCCGGGCTCGCGTGCTGCGCTATCGCTCGGCATGGCCGCCCAATCTGCTCAGCGTGTTGGCGATCGCGACGGCACGCAGCGGCGCCGCCGCCTTGCTCCGGCACTCCGCGTCCTCCGTCTCGGGCACCGAATCCGCGACGATGCCCG
>JAGQTL010000241.1 GCA_020439035.1 Leucobacter sp.
GCGGTACATCGTGATGTCGAGCTGGTAGGCGGGGACCTCGACGCCCTCGATCCGCGAGATGTTCGCCGCGATGCGCTTCGCGAGGAGCGACCCCCGCGTGGGGATCCCGACAAGCACCAGGTCGTCGGCGCCCTTGTTCGCCTCGATGATCTCGTGCGATATGCGGGTGAGAGCCCGCGCGATCTCGTTGCCTTCGAGCACGATGCGCGCTGTCAATCCACCGCCCCCCTTCCGCGCCTCACGGGACGCTGTTAAAGAAGTGCTGTTTCAACCTCCCCAGTCTAGCGCATGGCCGGGAGGATCCGATCCGGAAGGCCGCGGGGCCGTGCCGGATGGCTCGCCTGCTCGCCTACTCGCCGAGGGCGCCGGCGTGCTCAGCGACCCGCCCGAGCACGCCGTTGACGAAGCGCGCGGAATCGTCGGTCGAGTACTCCTTGGCGAGTTCCACGGCCTCGTCGATCGCGACAGCCGTGGGCACCTCGGGGTTGTAGAGCACCTCCCAGGCGCTCAGGCGCAGCAGCGCCCGATCCACGTTCGGCATGCGCTCGAGCGTCCACCCGTGCGCGTAGCTCGTGAGCAGTTCGTCGATCTCCTCGCGGTGATCCGCGACCCCGTCGACGATCTCTCGCGCGTACAGCCACGAGGCCATGCGGTCGGGCTCTCCGGCCGCGCGCCGGGCCTCGGCCTCGACAATCGTCTCGAGCGCCTCACCGCGCACATCGGCTTGGAAGAGGATGTCGAGCGCGCGCTTGCGCGCCTTCGTACGAGCAGACATTCCCGCGTCGACGCTCAGTCGTTCACGCGGCCGAGGTAGTCCCCGGTGCGCGTGTCGACCTTGACGCGGGTGCCGGTCTCGAGAAACAGCGGCACCTGGATCTCCGCACCGGTCTCGACGGTCGCGGGCTTCGTGCCGCCGGTCGAGCGATCGCCCTGGAGGCCGGGCTCGGTGTAGGTCACCTCGAGCACGACGCTCGCCGGCAATTCGATGTAGAGGGGCTCGCCCTCATGCAGTGCGATCTGCACGTCCTGGTTCTCGAGCATGAACTTCGACGCGTCGCCCACGATGGCGCCGGAAACCGTCAGCTGGTCGTAATCGGCCTTGTCCATGAAGACGAAGTCGGCGCCGTCCTGGTAGAGGTACTGGTAGTCGCGGCGATCGACCGTGGCGGTCTCGATCTTCGCGCCGGCGTTGTAGGTCTTGTCGATGATCTTGCCCGACACGACGTTCTTCTGCTTGGTCCGCACGAACGCGCCGCCCTTGCCCGGCTTGACGTGCTGGAACTCGACCACGTTCCAGAGCTGGCCGGCCTCCTTGATGACGGTGCCGTTCTTGATGTCGTTCGAGGTTGCCATGCGAGCTGTTCTCCGGTTCTTCGAGGTGCGGGCGCGGTTTCGCGCCGATCCAGTTTACACGGCCCGTCCTGGGCGCTCGCAGGGCCCGGCAACGGACGACGCCGACGGGCCGTTGGGCGAACCGTACAATCGGGATGCGGCGACCCGCGGCGCCTTCTAAGCTCGCTCGCATGCACATGCTCTTCCGGACTCTCTGGCACTTCCTCTTCGCGGGGCGCCGGCACGGACAGCTCGACTTCGACGCGGTCTCGCGCTCGCGCTTCCGCGTCTGGCCGACGGACCTCGATCTGCTCCGCCACATGAACAACGGCAAGTACCTCTCGATCATGGATATCGCCCGCTACGACCTGATCCAGCGCAACGGCGTGCTCGAGGTGTTCACGCGCGAGCGCTGGTACCCCGTCGTCGTCGGCCAAACCATCTCGTACCGCCGATCACTCAACCCGTGGCAGCGGTTCTGGATCGAATCGCGCATCATCGGCTTCGACGAGCAGGCCGTCTACCTGGAGCAGCGCTTCGTGCGACGGGATCGGCGGCAGCGCGCGGAGATCCACGCCCGCGCGATCGTGCGCGCCCGCATCCTCCGCCGGGCGGGCGGCGTGGTGCCGGTCGATGAGGTGATCGAGAAGTGCGGCGCGGATCGGGCGGCGTTCTCGCTGCCCGACGAGGTGCTCGCGTGGGGCCGCTCCACGCGGCTGCCGTCGCTCCGCGACGACGCGCCGAGCATCTGGTAGCCGGCCGAGCCCCTAGCCGATGGGCGGCCGCGAACCGAGGTGCGGGCCCTGATTCCCCACCTCGCGCGCCGTGATCCGGATCGTTCCCGCGTCGAACACGTGACGCGCGGCGAGCCTGCCGCCCGCGAGTTCGCCGTCGATCCAGGTGAAGCTGCTCCGTCCGTCACCGCCGTCGAGCGGCGCCTCGCCCCGCACCGCGCGCATGAGCTGCAGCATCAGGAGCTCGGGCAGGGTCGCGTGCGGCCCGCTCTGCGCGAAGTTGAGCCCGAGCCGCCGCGGTTCAGCTGCGGCGGGGACGAGCCGCAGCGCCCAGCTCGGCCTGCCGGGGACCAGGGCGGATCCGCTCGGCGCACGATCGAGGTGTGCGAACCCTTCGGAGACCTCGGCTCCAAGCACGAGCGGCGGGTCCTCCTCCGAATCCGCCACCCCGTCGCCCGCTGCGACGCGCCTCACTGCGCCGCGGAACGGGCTGCCGGCGAGCGTTGCCGCGCGAGCGCACGCGCGCTGCCAGGCGGGCAGGCCGAGGCCGTAGGGAGCCGGCACCGGGACGAGATCGGGATCGGCATCGAGCTGCTCCGCGAGCCGCGCGAGGTCGCTCCCCGCCGCGGCGAATGCCTCCGGCTCGGGCACGGCGCCCGCATCGCCGGCGAAGAGCTCGTCCGCGACGGTTCTCGCGGCCGCGAACGCCCGCGCGAACCGGTCGCCCGCCGAGGTGCCGAGGAGCGAACCGAATCCGGCGCCGGAGAAGCGCGCCGAGGCCGCCGCATCCAGGTGCGCATCGAACGACGCGACCGTGCCGCCGGCCGATCCGCCACCGCTGCCCGCCCGTTCGAGATGCGCATCGAGCGCGGCGTCGAGTCGGGCGGCGAGCGCCGGAAACAGCATGCGACTCGCACGCAGCGCCTCGGCGCCCGCGGCTTCACGAGTACCGAGCAACCGGCTCGGGGCCTCGGCGAAGCCGTCTCGCCATCCGCCTTCCGTGTGGGACATGCCCCGCTTCACCCCCCTGTCGCCGCGAGCCTCGCGCCGGCCTCGCACCGGTCTCGCACCGGCCGCCGGTGCCGCCGGTGCCGCCGGCGCCTCCGCTCTCACGGTAGCTCATCTTCGACGAGGCCGTGCAGCACGTCCGAGATGCCGCGCGGATCGTCGAGACGGACGCCGAGCGGCGCGTAGCGCTCCACGATCTCATCGGTCCCGAGGCCGATCCCGTGCACGCGCACGCCCGCGGCCCTGAGCCGTCGCAGCTCGTGCGCGGCTGCGTACGGGTCGTTCGTGCCCCCGTCGCCGATCACGATCGCGATGCGCCGGCGTTCCAGGCCATCGCCCGCACGCGCGTCCGGGATGCCCAGCTGCGCCGCGGCGGCGGCCAGGGCCGCCGCGTCGTTCGTCGCGCCCCGGGGGTCGCGGATCGCCGCGTGCAGCTCCCTCCGCACGCGATCGTCGAGTCCCGAGGAGAGCGGCTTCACCACGTGCGCCTCGGAGTCGAAGACGATCAGGGCCGTGCGGATGTCGAGTTCGAGCGGCACGCCGGTGCGCGCCTCGGCGTGCGCGATGTCGCGGTCGACGCCGGCGAGCGCCTCGAGCATGATGAGAACGGCGTTCGCCGCGGATTCGGCCGCGCGCCCGCGCATGGACGAGGAGCGGTCGATCAGCAGCGCGTAGTCGGTGCTGCCCGCGCGGCGCGTGCGCCGGCGCGCACGGTCGCGGCGCAGGTAGGCGCTGGGGCGCTCGACACCGGCCAGGGCTTCGGCGAGCGCCGGCGCGAGCTGCTCGGTCGCCAGTTCGTCCCCGTCGGGCTGCACGTGCCGGCTCAGCCGGGGCTTCGTGCCGATCCGCTCGGTGATCACCCGACTCCAGAGCTCCCGCATCCGCTCGATCGGCGCGGTCAGCGCAGCACTGCGCGCGCGATAGTCGGCGAGCTCCGTGGCCTCGGCGGCCGCCGCACCGCCGGCGCCGACGGCCTTCCTGCTCGGATCGCGATCGGCACCCGGCGGCACGACGGCGTCGATCACGGCCTCGAAGAGCACGCCGTCGGACGGCATCGGCGTCGAGAGCACCGTGGAGACGAACGCGGCGTGCTCGGCCTCGAAGAGATCCGCGCCCTCCGCACCCTCCCGGCCGTCACCCGCTCGCGCGGCTTCCGTCTCGTCCCCGGCGGGCGCGAGCTCGCCGGCCGCGTCGCGCTCGCGGTCGTGCTCCGCCGCGTCCGGATCGTCCCCGGCCCCGCCGCCCGCGAGCTCGTCGCCGATGCGCTCGCCCTCCAGCGGTTGCGCCCCGCTCCCCGCGGCGGCCGCCCCGCGAGCTCGCAGATCGAGTTCGAGCAGCCGTTCATAGGGGGGAAGCAGGAGCGCCAGCGCCCGCTCGAGCCGCTGCAGCGGGCCGCACGACGGATCCGGCGCGAGCACCCTGCGGAGCGCCTCCTCCGGCCCGAGATCCGCGTATTGCGCACCCAAGCCGCACCATTCGCGCTGCACCTCGGCATTCCACGCGTGCGCCGAGCCATGCTCCGCTCCGATCCCGTGCCGCAGCAGCAGCACAGGCCACTGCAGGTGACTCGGAAGCTCCTCGTGGTCGGCGGGCTCGAGGCGCCGGAGCGCGGTCACGAGCGGCCCGCGGAAGGCCGGCAGTGCGACGAGCAGCTCTGCGGCCGCTTGCAGCCGCCGAATGACTGCGAGCAGCGGAACCGCGCTCGGCATCACCTCGGCGAGCGTGCGGTGCCGCAGGGCGCGATCGGGGGCGGCGTGCGCCGACCGCACGGTCTCCCAGAGCAGCAGCAGGGCGAGCGCGACCGCCTCCGTCTCGTCGTGCCCGCGAGCGGTGTACCAGCCGAGCCCCACGCGCAGCCCGTCCTCGTCGACGCTCCACTCGGGGTCGTCGGTCACGAGCAGCGGCGCGCCGAGCAGCGAGCCGGCAGCGGCGAGCTGGGCGCGCAGAGCCGGGGCGCGCTCTTGCCCCGCTGCCGCACCGCTCATCCCCTCACCCTAGAACAGGTTCCCGGGCATCGGCGCCGCCACGGCGCGTGCTACCGTGGCGGCATGCTGCCCTTCGACGTCGACCCCGCCCTGGCCGAGGCCGAGGCGCTGCGCGATGAGCAGCGGCTCGTGCGGCGCGCGCTCGCCGCCGAGACTGCGGGGAGCGCCGGGGGCGTCGGCGACACCGGGAGCCTCGAGACCGGCGGCGGTTCGTCCGCGCGCCGCGAACTCGAGCGCGACCTGGAGGCGATTCGGGATCGCCTCGATGCGCTGCTCGCCGGCGAACTCGCTCCCGGCACCCCCGGCGGCCGCCGCCTCGAGGAGGTCCTCGACGAGCGAGCCCGGCAGCTGCGCCTCGCCGTCGCGGCCTGGCGCGCCGAGCATCGCGCCGAGGAGCTTCGGCAGCAGGCGGTCGGCATCGCGCACCGCGCCGCGGGC
>JAGQTL010000242.1 GCA_020439035.1 Leucobacter sp.
CGCCTCGTCGCGATCAGCCACGGTGATCGTCACCGCGAACAGGTCGTAGTCGATCCGCCATCCGGTCTCGTGCGCACGCGTGGCTGCCTTCAGCCGGCGGCCGAACTCCTCGGGATGCTCGCTGTACCGACGCATCGCCAGCACCGCCAGCTGCGTGCCGGTCGCGCGGGCGGTCTCGAGCTCGGCCGGGTAGAGCACCGGGATCGCCGCGATCGAGGCGAGCCCCGTGGCGCGTTCTTCGAGGCCCATCCCGACCTCTGCCCAGCGGCGGCGAAGCCGGTGCGCGCGCACCTGCGCCGCGATCCCGGCAGCAAGCAGTCCGCTGCCCGTCGCGGCGAGCGCGATCGAGAATGGATCAAGCGACATCGCCGACCTCCCCGTCGAGGAACGCAAGTGCCCCGGCCGCGGCTTCCTCGCCGGGCTCGAGGCTCGTGGAACGCCACTGCAGGTCGGCACGTGCCTGCGCGGGAAGCTCGCCGCTGCCCGCGCACGACAGCACGCACACGCGCGTGTCGTCGATCCGGATTCCCATCGACCCGCCGGGCAGGTCGAAGAGCAGCTCCCTGCCGCGGCGATCGAGCACGCCGGAATCATCGGCGGTTCCGACCCACACGTCGAGCGGACGGCCGAGCCGCAGCGCTCGGTTCGCCTCGGCACGGATGCACTGCCACGCGGCGCTGCTCGACCAGAGGCCTGTCGGCGGGTCGATGACCTGTGTTCCGGTGCCCGACGCGATGCGACGGCGAAGCAGCCTCGACTGCACTCGGGCCTGGACGAGCAGCACGGCGCCGGCACCACCCGCGGTAATCGCGAGCAGCACGGCAGGATCGGTGGGCGAAGTTGCCATGCGCCCCTCATCGGCACGCGGCCGCGCGGGCTGTAGCGCTACGCGTCGGCAGTGCCGCCGGAATCGGTGCTCGCGGCGTGATCGAGCAGCTGCACGGCATCGCTCGCACCGGCCCGCGCGATTCCGTGGTCGTGCTGCTGCAGCAGGTCGTGCACCTGCTGCCAGATCTGCTGCAGCCGATCGCGCAGCGACTGGCCACGATCATCCTTGCTCGGCGGCCACTCACCGTGGTGGCCGGGCGGGGGCGTCGGCGGCGCATCGGGATGCGAGCTGTGCGGCGGCCACTCGCCGTCGTAGCCGGGCGGCGGCGTGGGCGGCGCGTCCGGGCGACCCGGTCGCGGCGGCTCCTCGCCCGGAGTCGGCACAGGGCGCTTCGGAATCGGATTCGGACGCGGAATCATCATCAGCATCCACGCGACGAGACCGATCATCAGTCGAACGAGCATCTGGCTATCCCCCTGGCGAGAGCCGCGACGGCGTGCGGCGGGTCCACGGATCCACGATCACACGGCCCCGCGATGCTGCACAGGGGGATCCGTCCTCGCCCGGTCCTGTGACCTCGGAGTCAGCGCGTCGCGGTGAGCGACACGGTGCCGGCAGCGCCATCGACCGCAGCTTGGTCGGCGGTCGCGGCCGCCTCGAGCACGCCCGCCACG
>JAGQTL010000243.1 GCA_020439035.1 Leucobacter sp.
CGCGCTCGGCGCCATCCCCGCGTCGAACCCAACCCCCGTCACGCTCGAGTCGCTCACGGCGCTCATCCATGACGCCTGGGCCGGCGCACCCATCGATCCCCGCTAGGAGGCACCATGTCCGTCGAAGAAGAGCAGCGCGAGCGCGAGGAACGGCTGATCCGCATCGTTCAGCAATCGTTCGATGCCTCGCCCGATGAGCGGCTGCGCATCGTCTTCCAATCGCTCGTCCGGCACCTGCACGCGTTCGTTCGCGAGGTCCGCGTTACCGAGGAGGAGTGGAACAGTGCCATCGAGTTCCTCACCGCGGTCGGTCACATCACGGATGACAAGCGCCAGGAGTTCATCCTCCTTTCCGATGTCCTCGGCATTTCCATGCAGGTCGTCGCGGTGAACAACGAGGCCTACAAGAACGCCACCGAGGCGACCGTGTTCGGGCCGTTCTTCGTGAATGACGCGCCCGAGATCAAGAACGGCGAAGACATGTCGTTCGGCGCCGTCGGCGAGGCGTGCTGGGTCGAGGGCAGCGTGAAGGATACGAACGGGAATCCGATTCCCGGTGCGCGCATCGAGGTCTGGGAGGCCGACGAAGACGGTTTCTACGATGTGCAGTACACGGATGGCCGTACGGCCGCCCGAGCGCACCTCTTCAGCGACGAGGACGGCAACTACCGGTTCTGGGGACTCACGCCGACGCCGTACCCGATCCCGCACGACGGGCCCGTGGGCCAGCTGCTCGAAGCGGTCGGGCGCTCACCGATGCGCGCGTCGCACCTGCACTTCATGGTCACGGCGCCCGGATGCCGGAAGCTCGTGACCCACATCTTCGTGCGGGGCGATGAGCTGCTCAAGTGGGACGCTGTGTTCGGTGTCAAGGAGTCGCTCGTCAAGGACTTCGTCTCGCATCCCGGAGATGAGCCGACGCCCGATGGGCGCGACCTCGAGGGCAACGCCTGGTCGAGCGTGCGGTTCGATATCGTGCTCGCACCCGACGACCGCGCATAGGGCGTTCAAAGGCCCTGGGATCGTCGCGCCTGCGCGCGGCACCCGGGGCCTTCGCGTATCTCCCGATCGGGTCGGCGCCGCCCGACCGTCAGCGCCGCGCGGGTCAGCGGAACATCATCTTCTCGTACAGCGTTCGGCCGGTCACGCGATCCTGCACCCCGTCGAGGTCGATGGTCAGCTCGATGTCCGCGTTGAAGTCGTAGTACATGGGGTGCTCGGCCGCGCGCAAGAGCTTCTCGAGCCCGCGCCGATCCTCGCCCATATCGATGGACTCGATGAGTTCCGGGTTCGTGACGTTGAGCTCCACGGTGCCGCGCTCGTTCTTCCACGTCCACACGAGCTGCTGCGGGTAGCTCTGATGGCCCGGCCCCGGCACTTCTTCGCGCACCTCGAGCTGCAGCGGGAGGCCGGCGTCGGTGAGGATCTCGCCGCCCTTCGCCAGGAGGAACGTCGTGAGGTGGTACTGCCCGATCGGGAAGACGTACTTCGTCGTCATCCGCACGTAGACGAGCGTGTAGTCGCCCACGTGCGCACGCCCCCAGTACCAGTACTCGAGGAACGACCCCATGAGCTTGTTGCCCCAGTTGTGATCGTGGTAGGCGTCGCCCGTGAGCTGCTTGGTTTGGCCGTCCTCGACCACGGTCGCGCGCGCGACGCCATAGGGAACCGGCACGACCCAGGCGAGGTAATGCTTCTGCGCCGCATCGAAGTAGCTGACCGCGGCGCCCGGTCGCCAGGACGGCGCGACGCGATCGATCTCGATATCCGCGACGAGGTTGTCAGCCTCGATGTGCAGCACGTAGTGATCGAGATCGCCGGCCACCGTGCTCTTCCCGATCCGCACGTTGCACGCATCGGTGGCCGCCTCGAACTCCGAGGCGTCGAACTCGAGCACCTGGCGTACGCTCTCCTGCCCGGCGTGCTTGCGGATCACGAGCAGCTGCGGGGTGAGCGGCGCGTCGGGATTCGTGTGCGGCTTGTTCGAGAAGGTCACCACCATGGTCGAGCCGTCGTCGAAGTGCATGTCGAAGTACCACCACTCGAAGCTGTCGCCCTCGTGCTCCTGCACCCGGTAGCTGTCTTCCCAGATTTCGACCCGATCCGGGTTCAACCCGAGCTTGGCCAACTGCTTCTTCGATTCCTCTTCGAACTTCGCCCGGTTCTCGGCGGTATCGGGGATCACGTGCTCGGCCATCTTGCCCTCCAGCTCGCTCTGGCCGGGCATCGTTCTGCTGACGAGCAGCTGTGACGCAGTGTTCGCAACGATTCGGTGACGCGACACGTACCAGCAGCTCATGATGCTCGGCAATACTCGTTGCGCGCACTCCGAGCCTAGCCTCGGGGCACGGGTCGGAGCAATGGCGCCCGGAGCGGAGCGGAGACGCGGTACTGAGACCTCATCGGCGCAGAATACCTGATCGGGAATGGCCCGAGCTACTCGGGCTTGGGCCTGTGGTTTCGGGCGGCATCCACCTCGTCGGGCAGCCGCGCCAGGTAGTGCATGGTGCCGTTGATCTTCTCCGCCAGCTCGGCGTCGCCGTGGCGCAAGTCGCTCCAGGCCCGAGCCGCGATGCGGCTCGCCTCATCAGCCGCACCGACCTCGCCCAGTTTGCGAAGCGCACGGGTCAACGAGCGCAGCAGAATGGCGCTCGAATCGAAATGCGCCGGCTCAGAAACGTTCTCTTCCAAGAGGCACCTCGGTTCGTCAACTCTATGTCAACGGTACCGCTCTATGCGGGCTCAATTCGTGAGCGCCAGTCAGCCCCAGTTCCTTTTCCTGTAAAGAATGGCCCAAGCCGGGCTCAGCTCACGGTCGCACGGCGACGGGCGCGTCGCAGCAGAACCACACCGGAGCCGAGCAGCAGCGCCGCGCCGTAGAGCAGCCATCCGTCGTTCGAACCAGTGTCGCTCAGGTCGTCGGGCTCGGTCACCCTGACCTTCACCGACGCCGAGGCAGCCGCTCCCGTACCGTTCAGCCCGAACGCCACGAGCGTGTGCGCACCAGCCGCCAGATCCTTCGGTATGGTCACGTTGAAGGTAGCCGTGCCGGAGGCGTTGGCCACACCACTGCCCAGGTGCTGCGGAGCGGAATACGCGAACACATCGACCAGCGACCCCTCCGCGAAGCCGTCAGCTGTCACGGTCAACACCTGCCCAGGCGCGGTTTCAGTCACCACCTGGCCGGCCCGGTCACGGAACTCGACAGAGACCCCGCCCTGCTGCCCTGCCGGCGGTGTCGGCGGAGCGTCGGTTCTCGCCAGCACCGTGCCTGTGCCGGTCTCGGCCGACGACGATCCCGTCGGGCCGGTCGCGATCACGCTCGCCGTGACGGGGCCGGCGGCGAGCCCGGTGACCACGCACCAGGTGCCTGTCGTGGTGCAACTGAAGATGTTGAGGTGCTGCAGAATCGTCACCGTGTAGCTGAAGCCGCTCCCCGGATCGTCAGCCGAGGGAGTCCACGATACGAACGCCTGCTGCATTCCGCCCTTGACCGTCACACCGGTCGCCTTTGCGGGTGGCGGCAGCTTTACCGTCAGTGTGTAGGTCTTCGCATCTGTGCCAGCAGCATTTGTCGCCGTGACCTCGAACGTAGCAGTCGCCCCCGTCGGGGTGCCATCGAGCAGGCCCGTCGAACTCAACGTCAACCCCGTCGGGAGAGTGCCGCTCGTCACCGAGAAGGTCGGAGCAGGATCCCCAGTCGCCACAAGCTGCTGACTGTACGCGACACCCTGGGTCGCCGCAGGGAGCAAAGTCGTCGTGATCGCTGGGGCCGTGTTGACCGTCAGCGTGTAGTATTTCGCGTCGAAGCCAGCCGTGTTCGTAGCCTTCACCTCGAACGTCGAGGTCGCACCCGTCGGGGTGCCTTCGAGCAGACCCTCCTCGCTGAGCGTCAGCCCGGTCGACAGCGCACCGTCTGACACTTCAAACGTTGGGGCTGGATCCCCGAAGGCCACGATCTGCTGGCTGTACGCAACGCCCTTGGCTGCGTCGGGCAGCGATTCGGTGTCGATCGTAGGCGCGCCGCTCACCGTGACGGTGAAATACTGCGCGGGTGTCGCCCGAGAGGGGAAATAGAAAGCGAAGCTCGAAGAGGTTCCCGCTGCCGACGGGGTACCCGTGAGTGTGCGGGTGCTCCAGTCGATGTTCATCCAGCTTGGAAAATTACCGGCCCACCAGCCGATGGACGTCGGCAACGGAATACCCGTCACTGGAATCTGGTAGTTGTAGGGCACGCCAACCTTGCCGTCGGGCAGGGTCGCCGCCTCGAATGTCGGCGTCACGCTCCCATCGAAGTAGCTGACGTGGCCTGAACCCGGATTACTGACAAGAACCTGCCAAAGACCTTCACCACCGACAGCGACATCGTACGCGGTGTCGGTGTCGACGGCAGAGAGCCCGAGCATCTCCCCGGTAGGCGAGAACTCGTATATGACGCCGTAACCCGAGCTGATATCTGTGTCTACAACGTAGATTCGCGAACCATCGACCGCCACGGCCACCGATTCTGGTCTCAGCACTTCGGTGGTGAGCGTATCGACGGTTCCGGTGTCGACCGAGATCTTGACCACCCGTGCGCCGCCACGGAGCGGGACGTAGACCCAGGCGCCGTCGAGCGAGACCACTACATCGGCGGGGTCGGTGCCAAATCCGCCGAAGCTGATCGTACTGACCTCGTGCGTTGCCGTGTCGACCGCCGAGATCGTGTCGTCGCTGTTGGTCACATAGACCCGCGATCCGTCGGGAGTCACCGCGACATGCCGCGGATAGGGCCCGACCGCGATGGTGCTCTCAACGAGACCAGTCGAAAGATTGAGCACAGCAAGCAGCCCCGAGCCAGTGAGAGCAACATAGGCCTTCGAACTGTCGGGTGCGATGGCGATCCCGTATGGCGAGTTGCCGACGGCGTAACTGTCGACCACCTCATCGGTCGCGGTGTCGATGACCCGCACGACACCCGCACTACCGACAGTAACGTAGGCGTGCGCGCCATCCGGTGCGACAGCCACTCCCTCTGCACCATCGCCGATCGAGCCGTCGACCTGCCAGCTGTATCCTCCACTCACGCTATTGTCGAGAACCCAGACGCTTCCGTCGCCGTTGGTCACATAGGTCTTCGCGCCATCGGGGGTCACGGCCATGGCCGCGGGTTCGGTGCCAACCGCCGGCGAGTTCAACTGTGGCAGCCAGCGGGGGGAGTCCGCTCGCGCCTGATTCGGCACTGCCACAGTGAACAGTGTGGTGAGCATTGCCACTGCGAGCGCGAGGGCCGGCCAGCGACCGCGACTGCGCAGGCGGCGCACTGGCGCGTCAAGGGTGACGGAGTGATCTTGGAGCATCATGTACCTGATTTCGACAGATTTCGAGCTGGCTATGCAGATCAGGCACGCGTCCCCCGTCACCACTTCAACCTACGAACACTACCAGCCACCCGCGCATCGAGGCAATGGGTTTTGCACGCGACCGCATCCGAACCCCGAATGACATTCAAGGAGCTAGTGCAGTGATTGGGGTCACATGTACACCGTTGTCCGCCCCGCACCGGAGTGCTGAGCTGCATCATCTTTCGGCGTCGCAGAGCCGGTGAGGAGGTACACCCCTCGGTGACGTTCTGCAGCGTCGACGGCGCGGCGCACCCGGTCCCGATTCAGGGCTGCAGCTGGCGAACGATCATATCAACGAGACCGGTGGCCGGCATCTCGTAGAGCGCACGATGAATGGTGTGGCCCTCCACAGTGGCGAAGATCTCGGCACCGAGCGCCCGGTCGGCGAGATCCGTCCGAGCGAAACCGCGCTCCCGGAGCACCGCCACAAACGCGCCGAGCTCGACGAGCCACTGCTGGTAGAGCTCGCGCAGCTGCTCGACGTATTCGGGCTGCTCGTGAACCGTCTGGAAGAAGTCGGCGATGAGCAGCAGCCAGGCACCGCCATCCTCGCGGGTGTCGAGGTGGGCGAGGGTGGCCACTATCGCTTCGCGAAGATCGGCGATGCCGGGGTCCCGGGCCACCCGCCACCATTCATCGCGCAGCTCAGCACGGGTACGCAGCAACTCGAGGAAGAAGTCCTCCTTGCCGGGAAAGTGGAAGTAGAAGGCGCCACGTGTGTAGCCGCTGTCGCGCACGAGGTCGTCGATCGTGGTGCTCGAGTAGCCCTTGAGGGGAAATCGGGTCAGCCCGAGGCGAAGAAGCTCTTGCCGCGTGGCCTCCCGACGTACCGCAAACTTGGTGTTCGGTCTCAAGGATCGCTCGGCTGGCTTCACCCCAACATGATATCGGCGCGAACTCGGAAGAAAATATAGTGCATACACGCATGTATGTATTATGATTCATTCCCATGTTCCCCACTCACCGGCACCTGCTCCGAGGCCTGCTGCTTCCGGCGATCCTCACTGTCGTCGCACTCGTCGTCAGTCTCCTCCCAGCCGCGCCGGCCCGCGCCGACGACGTTTGCAGTGGCCCCGACCGCTATTTGCTCTTCGTCGACCCCGCCGGTACCGCGAACCAGGCGCTCTGCCACATCCAGGAGGCGACGCTCAAGGATCTCAGTGAGAATCAGTGGGGCATCCCGTACACGAGCGAGGAGCGGACCCGCACCCTACGTTGGGCCCGGCCGGCCGCGATCGCCGCGATGTACCTCGAGCTCCTGCACATCGCGCAGAAGCCTGCCGTTGAGCGCACCTCAGATGAAGCGACCGTCTACACCTGGCTCCAGCAGACCCTCGCGGCGCTGCGTACCCGGATGGCGAACGGCGCCTACGCCGAGCAGATCGAATGGGCCGCAGACCCCTGTGGCTATGTCCCGCCGACGCCGGGCGCGACGGCGACGACGGCATGCGGTAACGCGGGATCCCTCACCACCCTATTCGGAGACCCACCGGGGCCGACCTACGAGCAGTTCGTGAGCTACGGTATGCAGCGAGTGCTCACCGAGGAATTCGATGACGCCGATCTGACTCTCCTCGTTGCGAGTTCACGCGCCGTGCAGAACCAGCTCATCGGCGCTGCTGCCGGTGCCGCCGGCGGCAGCCTGATCGCGGGGACACTCGCGGCCACGGTGGCGACGGCGAGCGCCTTCACCGCGCAATCTGTGGCCACCCTGCCCACACTCGGCGTGGTGGCGGCCGCGACGGGTGCATCCGCGGCCGCTGTGGCCGGGAGCATATTCATCGTCGTCGCGGCCGTAGTGCTCGCCGTCGTCAGAGGCGTCCAGGTCTTCGACCAGGCGAAGATCCCCGACCAGCTGCGGGCCGACATCACGAATGCCGGCGTACCAGTGGATATCGTGAGCTGGATCGGCGATGACACCTCCCGCGCGACCCTCCTCCTCGATGCCCTGGCCACCCGAATCAATCCGGCAGCACCGCCGTCCGCGCCCGTGCCGGGCTCGCCCTCGGCCGATGCCCCCGGATTTCTTGTGGCCAGCGGCGTCGACGATACGACGTATACCCAAAGCCTCCGATTCCAGTCTCCCGTCGACCTCGAGCACTTCTACACCGCCTGGCTCGATGGCGGTTGGTGGGTCGTTCGCGATGATGACGGCGCGCTCGCGATGACCCGTGAACTGGTGTACGTCGACCACGCCGGGCGCACCCGATCCGCGTCCCGAACTGCAGATGGCTTCCTCATCACCACCGTCGGCGTCATCGGATCGGACGCCAGCTGCACCACGGCGAATGGCTGCGAGCAGGGCACCTCTCTGCAGATTCTCACCCCGCCGCCAACTGAGACCAACCCACTGCAGTCGACCGCGACCCTCGTGGAGACGCCCATCGCCTTCACGATCCTGCCCGACGACATCGCGTCGAGCTACGCCGTCGGTGACACCCTCGACGCTGTGATCGGTGCGGAAGCGACCCACGTCACGACGATGCGCTACCGCTGGGAGCTGACACGCCACGATGGCACCGGCGACCAGACCGCCCGGATCAACGGTCCAAGGATCGGGCGAACGTTTACTATTCCCGGCGACTACCGACTCCTCGCGATCGCGACCGCAGACAGCGGGGAGAGCATCCAACACGAATGGGATTTCACTGTCACCGGCGACGCGGCTGGGCAATTCGCCGGCGGCGTCCTCCTCACCCAGTACCCCGCCGATAACGCGAGTCCGGGCGACGAGCAAGGGCCGTGGCTTGAGGGTTCGACGGCGGGCACGCTCTGCCTGAGCGTCGACAGCACGGCGCCCACCGACTTCACCCTCCAGTTCGTCGGCGAGAGCGTGCAGGAGGTCAGCGGCGCCACCACCGGCAGCGCGTGCTTCCTCCGTCCAGCGAGCGCCCGGCAGGCGGGTGTGCACCTCATCGCGAAGGTCTCCGCCTGTGCGGTGGACGCCCTGATCTGCCCAACCATCACCGGCCTCGACTACGTCGACGGACAGCTGGTACCCCGCAGCCCCTTCTCCTACACCGTCAAGAACGAGCCGCCGAGCGTCACTGAAATCGAGCAGGGCCTCGCCGGCGGCGCACTCGCACCCGCCGTGCCCTCCGATCCGGCGCACTTCATCGTCGGGCAGACCGTCGAAGCCCGCGCCATCGCCACAGACCCGGGCGGTGGTCTGCTCACCGTCCACGTGCGGTGGTCGGACGGCAGCGGCCAGACGTTCACCGACGTCGAGCCCGGCCAGTCGATCGATCTCACCCACACCTACGACTCGGTGACCTGGGGGCCGATCGGCGTGCAGTTCCAGGCCGTCGACGACACCGGTGCGACGGGAAACCTGGCGAGCGGCTTCTTCATCGTGCAGCCACGGCCCGCCTCCCTCGAACTCACGGCGAGCAGCGACACGGCCGGCCTCACCACGCTCGACGGCCTCGTCACCGACCCGGACGGCACGGCCGATCTGCTCGGCGTCGATTGGGGCGACGGCGAGCAGCAGCAGTTCAACGCACCGTTCCCGCTCTCGCTCGACGCGGCCGGCACGGGCGATCTCAGGAGCCGATTCTCTCTCACCCATCGGTACGCTACTGGCGGCACGCATCACATCAGCGCCTACGTCTCGAACGCCGCCCCGAGTTACGCCACCGCCGAGACCGATGTGACGATCGCAAACGTCGCGCCCGTGGTCGCCAGCGATGCCGCCATCACCGTGACCGACGACGGCGTGGCGTCGTTCGACGCCACGGTCGGCGACCGCAACCCCGGCGACGCGATCACGCTCCACGTCGACTTCGGAGACGGCGCGACCGAGCAGCACGCCGGTCTGGACAGCGGCGACACCGTCCACCTCCAGCACCCCTACGCCAACGGTCGCTTCACGGTAACGCTCACTGCGAAGGATGCGGCCGATGCCGAGTCGGCAGCGGTCACGCGCTGCGTCTTCGTCGGCCGGGATGTCGCAGCCGAGCCCTGCCCGGAGGTGCTGCCGAACAACGATGAGGATCTCAGAGATCTGCCGCCCGGTAACATCACGGGGCCCGCAAAGGCAAATCCCGGTGAGGTGATCACGATGAACGTGGGGAGCGTCGTGAGCCCCGGCAATGTCATCGGCGGCTGGATCTACTCGACCCCGACCTCACTCGGCTACGCGACGGTCGCGTCTGGCGGTACCGTGACCTTCACCATCCCGAGCGCGATCGCAACTGGCAGTCACTCGATCGCGTTCACGTCGGGCGGCAAACTGCTCGGCTGGATCCCGATCGAGATCACCGCGCCTTCCGACGGCATCACGCACCGTTCGAACGACGGCCTCTCAAACACCGGAAGCAACCTCGGTCAGGGGATCGCAGTCGGACTCCTGCTCCTCGTGCTCGGCGGCATCGGCATCGGCATCGGCACAGCGGCACGCCGCCGGGCGCGGTAGCGGTCCGTCAGAGCGGGAACAACGCGGCCCGCGGTTTCGACTCGCTGCATTCGCTCAATCAGCTGCCGGTGCCGCGCGTAGACAGCACCCAGAACCGCCGTCTGGCCAGGAAGAAATAAGCGAACCCCCAAGAGTAGAAGCCTCTTGAGGGTTCAGTAGCGGTGTAATAGCCGCTACGTGGCTC
>JAGQTL010000244.1 GCA_020439035.1 Leucobacter sp.
TCGAGCACGACGTTGCGGCCGCGCGGGCCGAGGGTCACCTTGACGGCGTCGGCGAGGGTGTTCAGGCCCCGCTCGAGGCCGCGACGGGCTTCCTCATCGAACGCAATAATCTTTGCCATGTGTGTCCTCCTGGACGTGTCCGTGTATGGCACCGTGCACCGGCGCCGACGCATGAGTTCTTAGCACTCAGGGTTACCGACTGCTAACACAATCTTGGCACTCGATACACGAGAGTGCAAGCGAGCGGCCATCTGCTCGCGCGCAGCGAACACGCAGCGAACACGCAGAAGGGTTAGGACACCCCGGTCGAGCCGCCGGTGCCCTCGCGCGAATCGCCCGTGTAGAGACTCGGCACGGCGTCCGCATCCGCATCCGCATCCGACGCCGCCTTGCCGTCGCCGAGTCGCGGCCCCGCGTAGTCCGAGCCGAGCAGCACGACGAGCTGCACGCCGTACTTCTCGTAGTCGTTGCTCTGGTAGGTGGAGACCCCGCCGAGCTCCTTCGCGAGCCCGAGCGCCACCGCCTCGTCGGCTTCCGAGCCGTAGAACACGGCCGAGATCGTCACGTCGTCCGACGCCGCGACATCGGCGAAGAGGATGGTGCCCCAGGGGCCATCCGTGATCGCGGCGGCGACATCGTTCTGCAGCCCGTCGATCGTGGTGCCGTTCAGCACGGCCACGGTCGCGTCGGGATCGAGCACGGGATCGACGCGGGCGATCACGCCCATGTCCTTGCCCGCATCGATGACCTCGTTGCCACCGCTTCCGATGCTCTGGACCGCGAGGATGCCGAGCCCGGTGAGCACGGCCACGCCGATGAGGCCGGCGAGCAGGTACTGCCACGCGCGGCGGGGCTTGATCACGAGGCGATGCGCTCCGACCCGGTTCGCGCGGTGCGGGTGCTCGAAGCGATCGGGCGCCGCCCCGGCGCTCGACGGCGCGCCGGCATCGGCCGCAGTCGCCTCATCGGCCTGACGATCGGTCACTCGCACCCCCGGTGTCTTCGCGTAAACGACACAAGCTTATAGCGAGTCGGGTGCGTATACGGCGCGAGCGAGCCCGTCGATCACATCGGGGATCCGCGTGCCGCCCGCGAAGACGAGCGCGTCGTCGACATCGATGATGCGCCGGTGGGCTCCTGCGGCCGTGAGCGCGATGCTCGGCTGGGCCGCGAGCAGGCCGTCGACGCCTCCCGCGCTCTCGAGCCCCTTCGTCATCACGACGATGATGTCGGGGTCGAGGGCGACGAGCGCCTCGTCGGTCATCGGCTTCTCGCCCTTCCACCCGATCTCGCTCGCGGCATCGAGCGCGCCGATCGAGCGGATGATGCTGTCGATGCCGCTGCCCTCGCCGAAGAGGTAGTAGATGCCTGCGGTGCCCCGCACGTAGAGGAACGCGACGCGCGGGAGCTTCGACGGATCGGCGGGCAGCAGCCGGGCCACCTCGGCCTCCTTCTGCGCGATCGCCTGCGTCAGCTGCGGCACGAGCGCCTCGCCGAGCGGCGCGACGCCGAGCGCCGAGGCGACCTGCCTCGCCGTCTCGTACGTGCTCTCGGCGTCGATGGCCCGCGTGACCATGACGACCGGGATCCCGGCGTCGCGCAGCTGCAGCAGCACGTCGACCGGCCCGATGCTGCCGTCGGTCAGGATGAGCGTCGGCTCGAGCGCGAGCACGCTCTCGGGGTCGAGCGAATGGCCCTCGCGCGTGACGACCGGCAGGTCGACGAGGTCGGGCAGCTGCGTGGAGACGTCGCGGCCCACGAGCAGGCCGGCGAGCCCGTAGGCATCCACCAGCTCGGCGAGCGTTCCCGTGAGCGAGAGCGCGAGCACCCGCGAGGCGTCGGTCACGGTGACCTCGCGGTCGCCGCCGCGATCCTTTGACATCACGGTGACGGGCAGCTGCGGCGCCATCGGCTCCACATCGAGCGTGAAGCTCGGCCCGCCGATCACGGCCGTGCTGGGGCCCTCCCAGACCGTCGGATCCGCAATGGGGTCGAGCTGGTCGAGGGGCGGCAGGTCGACGGCGGTCGCTTGCGGATCGCCGGCCGCGCCGGGCGCAGCGCTCTGGCATCCGGCCAGCCCGAGGCCCGCGGCGAGCGCAACGGCGAGTGCGACGGCTGCGCGCCCGCGGCCGACTGACAACCATACCCGTGAAGCGCGCATCTCTCCTCTTCGCATCGGCATCGGCGCCCGGACGCATCGCGGATTCCGGCGGCGGTTCGGGGGCGCACCCCCATTCATCTGATGGTAGGTAGCCAAGCCTAACCGAAAAGGTAAGATGAAGTCTCGGAATCTCATGAAGCCTGCATCTCACCGCGCGATCACGCGCCACGCGCTCACCACGACCGCGCTGTTCACCGCACTCGCGCTGGCCCTCGCGGCCTCCCTCGTCCTCTCGGCCGGCATCGGCCAGCTCGGCGTCCCGGCGAGCCAGGTGCTCGGCTCGCTGCTGCACCACGCCGGCCTCGACTGGCTCCCCCTCCCCCAGGACGCGGCCGACAAGGCCCTGTGGAGCATCCGCTTCCCCCGCGTCGCCATGGCCGCCCTCGTAGGCGCCGGGCTCGCGGTCTCGGGCCTCGTCATGCAGGCCATCTTCGGCAACCCGCTGGCCGAGCCCGGCATCATCGGCATCTCGTCGGGCGCCGCCGTGGGCGCGGGCCTCTCGATCGTGTTCGGCCTTGCCGTGTTCGGCGAGTGGACGACCGCGGCCTTCGCCTTCGCCGCCGGCCTCGCCGCGACCTTCATCGTCTACGGCATGAGCCGCGCCGATGGCCGCACCGAGGTGGTCACACTCGTGCTCACCGGCATCGCGGTGAACGCGATCGCGGGGGCCGCCATCGCACTCCTCACCTTCATCGGCGACACGCAGTCGCGCGAGCAGATCGTGTTCTGGCAGC
>JAGQTL010000245.1 GCA_020439035.1 Leucobacter sp.
CCGGTGAACTCCGGGAAGTTGTTGGTCGCGTGCAGGCGTTCGAGCGCCTCGCGCTCACGCCCGCGCCAGGTGAGGTCGTTCCACTCCGGGATCAGATTGCCGAGGGGGCACCCCTGGTGGCAGAAGGCGACACCGCAGTCCATGCAGCGCGCGGCCTGGCGCGCAACCATGTCGGGGTCGGCCGGGGGCACAACCTCCCGCCAGTCCTGCAGCCGCAGGGCCACCGGTCGCTTCGGCGCGAGCTCGCGCTCGCGCAGCTTGAGGAATCCGCGCGGATCAGCCATGAGTCGCCTCCAGGATCTCTTCCCATACTCGTTCGCCGTTCGGATCATCGCCCGTTTCCGCCGCTCGTTCGCGGATCTCGAGCACCCGCGCGTAGTCCCGCGGGATGAGGCGCGTGAACCTGGACCAGACGGATTCGGCATCCGCCTCGAGCTGCTGCAGCAGATCCCTCGCCACCTGCGACCCGGTCTGCTCGACGTGCCGGGTAAGCAGCGCGGTGACCCGGGCCCGCAGCGCGCGTACGTGCTCGGGGGGCGGTGCGCTACCCGTCGCCAGCGATTCGAGCAGCAGCGCCCCGCTCGCGAGCTCGGCCGCGTTGATCCGCGCCGGATCGAGATCGAGCAGCACGGCCTCGCCTCCCGACATGCCCGCGCCGATGTTCCGGCCGGTCCTGCCGAGAATGAGCGCGAAGCCCCCGGTGAAGTACTCGAGCGCGTGGTCGCCCGTGCCCTCGACGACGGCGGTCGCCCCCGACCCGCGCACGAGGAACCGCTCGCCCACGACGCCCGCGATCCAGAGCGATCCGGCTGTCGCGCCGTACCCGATCACGTTACCGGCGATCACGTTCCCCGCGGCCGGATGACCGGCTTCGGGGTGCGGCCGCACGACGATCTCGCCGCCCGAGAGCCCCTTGCCCACGTAGTCGTTGGCGTCGCCCACGAGACGCAGCACGATGCCCGGTGGCAGGAACGCGCCGAGCGACTGGCCGGCGGAACCCGTGAGCGTCACGTCGATCGTCTCGGGCGCGAGCCCCCCGGCGCCGAAACGGCGGGTCACCTCGTGGCCGAGGAGGGTGCCGACCGCGCGATCGATATTGCGGATCGGCAGATCGAACACGACGGGATCCCGACGCTCGAACGCGTCGGCCGAGCCCTCGATGAGCACGTGATCGAAGTGCGTCTCGAGCTCGTGATCCTGCGCGCGGCCATGCCGGCGCGGCGCTGCCGGATCGGTGCTCGACCCGCGCAGGATCGGGGTCAGGTCGAGGCCCTCCGCCTTCCAGTGCCGGATCGCCTCGTCGACATCGAGCGCGCCGGTATCGCCGACCGCCTCGTCCAGGCTGCGGTAACCGAGCGACGCGAGGATCTCGCGCACCTCCTCGCCGATGAATCGGAAGAAGTTGACGACGTGCTCGGCCTGCCCCGTGAACCGCGAGCGCAGCTCGGGATTCTGCGTCGCCACGCCGACCGGGCAGGTGTCGAGATGGCACACCCGCATCATGATGCAGCCCGAGACGAC
>JAGQTL010000246.1 GCA_020439035.1 Leucobacter sp.
TGCGGCCGCCTACGGCGCCGACCCGTGGACCGCCCGGTTCGGCGAGCTGGCCCGTGAACTCTTCGGCGCCGCGACCGAGGCCTGGCCCGTGTTCAACGGCACCGGCGCAAACGTCGTCTCGCTCCAGGCCGCGCTGCCGCGCTGGGGTGCGGTGATCTGCGCGCGATCCGCCCACATCAACGTCGACGAGGGCGGCGCGCCCGAAAAGGTCGCCGGGATCAAGCTCCTGCCGATCGACACCCCGGACGGCAAGCTCACCCCCGAACTCGTGGCCCGCGAGGCCTGGGGCTGGGGCGATGAGCACCGGGCGCAACCGCTCGCCGTCTCGATCTCGCAGAGCACCGAGTTCGGCACCTGCTACACCCCGGACGAGGTGCGCGCGCTCGCGGATCACGCCCACACGCGCGGGATGATCCTGCACGTCGACGGCTCGCGGCTCGGAAACGCGGCGGCGCACCTCGGCGTCTCCCTCGCGGCGATCACGAGCGAGGCCGGTGTCGACGTGCTGAGCCTCGGCGGAACGAAGAACGGCCTGCTCGGAGCCGAGGCGGTGGTTGTGCTGAACGCGGCCGCGGCACCGGGGATCGCGTACCTGCGCAAAACGAATATGCAGCTCGGTTCGAAGATGCGCTTCATCTCGGCACAGCTGCTGGCGCTGTACGAGGGCGATCTCTGGGCGCGCTCAGCCGGGCACGCCAACGCGATGGCGGCGAGGCTCCGCGCGGGAATCGCGGCGCTGGACGCGCTCCCGGCCGACGCACTGCCCTATCCGACGCAGTCCAACGCCGTCTTCGTCCGCCTGCCCGCCGCCGCAAAGGCGAGCGCGCGTGCGCGCTTCCACTTCTACGACTGGCCGGGCGATCCCGACCTCGTACGCCTCATGTGCGCGTTCGACACGACCGCCGACGACGTCGACGGGCTGGTCTCCGCGATCGCCGTGGGGCTCGGCAACGCGGAAACCCCCGCCACCACGCGCTAGAGTTCGCCGGCCTCGACGCCGATGTCTTCGGCCCACACCTCGGGGCGCACTCGCAGCATGCGATCCATCAGCGCGACGCACGCCGCATCGTCCGCGACCGTCAGTTCCACGCCCCGGTCGCGCAACCACGACTCGGACGCCTCGAAACTGCGATTCTCCCCGATGACAATGCGCGGGATGTCATAGAGGATCGCCGTCCCCGCGCACATCGTGCAGGGCGAGAGCGTCGTATAGAGCACGCACTCGCGGTACACGCTCGCCGGCAGGCGCCCCGCCCGCTCGATGCAGTCCGTCTCGCCGTGCAGGATCGCGCTGCCCTGCTGCACCCGGCGATTGCGGCCGACCGCGAGTACCCGCGGCTCCCCTTCGCCGAAGTGCACGAGCGCCGCGCCGATCGGCACGCCGCCCTCGTCCCATCCGATGCGAGCCTGCTCGATCGCGAGGTCGAGGTGCCGCTGATCCGCTTCGTCGAGTCGCATAGCGCCATGCTATCGCGGCCCTCGCCCGCCGTCACCGCATCGGCGATCGCGCGGGAAAAGAGGACGCGAAGTTTGCTCAAGAGCCGGTTATGAGCGGAGTTTCTGTCCTTTTTTTCGGAGGGGGGA
>JAGQTL010000247.1 GCA_020439035.1 Leucobacter sp.
CGCCGATGCGGGCGGCATCGGCGGCGCCGACGACCGGTGTGCGCGGTGCCGTCGAACGTCTCTCTCCCGGCTACTTCGCGCTCGTCATGGGCACGGGCATCGTCTCGATCGGCCTGCACTCGGTGGGCCTCGAGCCGCTCTCGCTCGTGCTCCTCGTGCTCGCCGGGGTCTCGTACGTCTGGCTCTGGGCGCTCTACATCTGGCGCGCGATCGCCTACCGCGAGGCGATGCTCCGCGACATGCGCGGCCCCGAGATGGCCTTCGCCTACTTCACCGTGGTCGCCGGGACCGACGTGCTGGCCGTCCGCCTGCTGCTCGCCGAGCAGCTCGCACTCGCGATTCCGCTGCTCTGCTTCGGCGCCGTGCTCTGGTTCGTCTTCGGCTACCTGCTTCCGTGGCAGGTGTTCATGACGCGGGACGGCAAGCCCATCCTCGCGCGCACGAACGGCACCTGGTTCATCTGGGCCGTCGCCAGCCAGTCCCTCGCGATCGGCATGGCGCG
The DNA here is from genome assembly GCA_020439035.1 of Leucobacter sp. Classification (GTDB taxonomy): domain Bacteria; phylum Actinomycetota; class Actinomycetes; order Actinomycetales; family Microbacteriaceae; genus Leucobacter. The sequence continues at coordinate 503 of JAGQTL010000247.1, forward strand.
GATCCAGCCGTTCCTCGAAGCGGACACCAAGTGGGTGGGCCTGCTCGCCGTGCTCTCGTGGTCGGTCGGCGTCGCCCTCTACGCGGGGGTCGCCATCCTCGTGCTGCTGCGCATCATCCACTTCGGTATCACGCCCGCGGAGTTCGAGCCCCCTTATTGGGTGGCGATGGGGGCGATGGCGATCGCGGTCGTCGCCGGCACCAGCATCATCGATATGGAGTCGACGCCGATGGTGGATGCGACGCGCACGCTCATCTCGGGCACGGTCGCGGTGTTCTGGAGCTTCTGCGTGTGGCTTATCCCCATGCTCATCGGCGCCGGTGTCTGGCGGCACGTCGTGCACCGCGTGCCGCTGCGGTACGTGCCGACGCTGTGGTCCATCGTGTTCCCGGTCGGAATGTTCGCCGTCGCATCCATCAACCTCGGCCGCGTGGATCGGCTGCCGATCGTCGAGGCGATCGGCAACGGCTCGCTCGTGGTCGCGGTGATCGTCTGGGCCGCCGTCTTCATCGCGATGCTGCGCGGCATGGTGCGCGTGGTGAGGCGCGCTCCGCGCTCCTAGACTGGGGGCATGGACGGAGTCGATGAGAGTTGGCGGCCCGACCTCCTCGGTGAGGGTTTCATGTGCCGGGATCTCGACCTCGGCGTCGACGACTCCCCGGCCGAGGACGCCTCGGCGGGTTCCGTGCCGCTCCTCGCCACGCTCGTGCGCGCGCTGCCCGAGCCGGTGCGGTTCTGGCAGCGTCTGTTCGGCAGCCCGCGACTGCTCGACGGCGTCGATGTGCTGTACGTGCACGGCTGGTCAGACTACTTCTTCCAGCGGCATCTCGCCCGCTTCTGGACGGATCGCGGCGCCCGCTTCTACGCGTTGGATCTGCGCCGCTACGGCCGCAGCCTGCGCGAGGGCCAGCTTCCCGGCTACGTCGAGAACCTCTCGGACTACGACGCGGAGATCGGCCTGGCGCTCACGGCGATGCGCGAGGACGGCTCGGCGGTTCGCGCTCCGAGGGGCGGGGGTGCGCGCCGCCTGATCCTGCTCGGGCACTCGACCGGCGGTCTCGTGCTCAGCCTCTGGGCCGACCGCAACCGCGGCATCGCCGACGCGCTGATCCTCAACAGCCCGTGGCTCGAGCTGCAGGCGAGCAGCACGGTGCGGCGGGCGCTGCAGCCCGTGGTCAACCTGCGCGCGCGCTTCAGCCCGCACGAGCACGCACTGCCGCAGCTCGACCTCGGCTTCTACAGCGAGGCGCAGAGCCGCGTGAGCGACCCGGAGGATATGGCGCTCGTGAACACCGCCTGGCGGCCTCAGCACACCCTGCCGGTGCGCGGCGGCTGGCTGTCGGCGATCCTGAAAGGCCACAGTCAGGTGGAAGACGGCCTCGGCATCGACGCACCGGTGTGCGTCATGCTCTCGGCGCACTCGCAATTCGGGCTCAACTGGCACGAGGACATGGTGCGTGCCGACACCGTGATCGAGGTCGAGGGCACGGCCCAGGCGGCACTGCACCTCGGGCCCACGGTGACGATCGAGCGCATCGACGGCGCGCTGCACGACATCTTTCTCTCGGAGCGCTCGGTGCGGGCCGAGGCATACGCCCGCTTGGATCGCTGGGTAACGGGCTGGCGGGCGGCGAGGGTCTAGGCTCGGAGTATGCACTACGGCACCGGGCGCCGGATCCTCACGGGCCGCCGCGCGAGTGCGCACCGAAGCCCTCGGAACGGGGGCCCGAGGGGGCTCGGCGCGCCGTCGGTGCCGCGGCCGACCTCGGTCGCGTGCGAATGCGAAGCCCGGGAGGCACGTCAATGGATCTGAGAGTCGCGGCCTACGCCGTGGTGGAGCGGCGGGGCAGACTGCTGCTCACCCACTGGCGCCGCGGGCACCTGCACGGGTGGACGCTGCCCGGTGGCGGGCTCGAGAGCGGCGAGGACCCTCGCGACGCGGTGGTGCGCGAAGTCTTCGAGGAGACGGGGCTCGAGGCGCGCGTGGGCAAGCTGATCGGCGTCGATTCCCGCGTGATGGTGCGCGAGGAGGTGCCGGAGGGATCCGACCCCGAACTGCACACGATCCGCATCGTCTACCGCGCGACGGTCAAGGACGGCCCGTTGCGGCACGAAGTCGGCGGGTCGTCGGACGAGGCCAGATGGGTGCCCCTGCGCGAGGTGCGTTCGCTGCGCACCCTGTCGCTCGTGCAGACGGGGCTGCGCATGGCCGGCATCGATCAGCGCGGGCGGGGCGCCGGGCACGGCCGACAGTCTCGGTCGGCCAAGCCCGAATAGCTCAGCCTTCGGGCGCGACCCACAGCTCGTCGTCGCTGCGGAACGCCTGGTAGAGCGCGTAGCCGACGGCGGCGGCTGCCGTGACGCCGATGCCGATGGCGAGGACGCGGCCGAAACCGCCGCGCTTGCGCTCGGGTTCGATGAAGCCGCGCTGCTCGCCGAACGTGCGCACCTGGCGGGCCGCGTCGCGGTTCTCGAGGCGCTCGAGGCTCCGCACGGTGCCGACGAGCGCGCTCGCGACGAGCGGCGCCGCGACGACGCGCAGGTGATCGGCGGCCCGGCGGGCACGCTCGACGCCACGGTCCACCGCCGGGCGCACGTTGTCGATGGCCTCGTTGACCCGGGGGACGACCAGTTCGGCATTCAGCTGCTTGGCCTGGCGGCCGGCCTCCTGCGCCACGCTGCCCGCGCGACCCAGCAGATCGCGCTGGTGCTCGAGCAGTTCCTCGGCCTGCACCCTCAGCCGATCCAACTCGCGACGGCGCTTGCGTGAGAGTGACATCGGTGAACCTCCATCGAACGGCTTCGCTTTCCTCAACGCTACACCGTCGGCCTGGGCGCCACGTAGACTGTCGGGCATGACTCTTCACTCGGCAGTTGCGACCATCCACACGAACCACGGCGACATCGTGGTCAACCTCTTCGGCGACCACGCGCCCAAGACGGTGAAGAACTTCGTCGACCTGGCCCAGAAGGGCTTCTACGACGGGGTCATCTTCCACCGCATCATCCAGGACTTCATGATCCAGGGCGGAGACCCGACCGGCACCGGTACGGGCGGCCCCGGCTACACGTTCGACGACGAGATCCACCCCGAGCTCGTGTTCGACAAGCCCTACCAGCTCGCCATGGCCAACGCGGGCAAGCGCCCCGACCTCACCGGCCGCCTGGCCGGCACCAACGGCTCGCAGTTCTTCATCACCACGATGGCCCCGGCCTGGCTGAACGGCAACCACACCATCTTCGGCGAGGTCGCCGACGAGGCCTCGCAGGCCGTGGTCGACGCGATCGCCGCCGTCCCCGTCGGCCCGGGCGACCGCCCGCTCGACGACGTGGTGATGACCGGCGTCGACATCGTCGAGGCGTAGCGGGGGTGTCGCAGGGCGGATCGGGCCCGCAGTACGGCGAGCGGGCCGAGTACGGCCCTGACGACGTCTGCTACCGGCATCCGAACACCCGAAGCTTCACGCTGTGCCAGCGATGCGGCCGCACGGTGTGCCCGGAGTGCCGCACCGATTCTGCCGTCGGCGTGCTGTGCCGCGAGTGCGTGCGCGAGGCGCAGGCGCCGGCCGCGCAGCGGGCCGGCCGCTCGGCGCGCGCCGCCGGCCGGCGGTTCGCCGCGAGCGATTCGCCGGTGACGTATGCGATCATCATCGCCTGCGTCGTCGTGTTCGTGCTGCAGTGGGTGAGCGCGCACTTCGGCGGGAACGAGGTCACGGAGGCGCTCTGGTACGCGCCGCTCTACTCGATGCCGCAGGTGTTCGAGCCGTGGCGCATGGTCACGGCGATGTTCACGCACTCCACCGGCTTCCTCCTCCACATCCTCTTCAACATGTACGCGCTGTGGCTGTTCGGCCGCAATCTCGAGCAGATGCTCGGACGCATCTGGTTCCTCGTGCTCTACGTGTACGCCGGCATCGGCGGCTCGCTGATGGTGATGTTCTGGGTGTACTTCGATCTGGCCTCGATCCGGATCGCGACCGTGGGCGCGTCGGGCGCGATCTTCGGCGTGCTCGCGGCCACCCTCGTCGCCTACCGGGCGGCGCGGGTGAACATCACCTCGTTGGCGGTGCTCATCGCGATCAACTTCGGCATCGGGCTGCTGCCGGGTGCGGCGATCTCGTGGCAGGCGCATCTCGGCGGGATGCTCGTGGGCGCCGCGGCGACGGGCGTGCTGCTCGCGACGCGCGGCGCGGGGCAGCAGCGCAGGCGCATCTTCGCGATGGTGGGGCTCGGCGCGGTGCTCGTGCTGCTGTGCGGCATGTACTTCGTGCTGCCGCCGGTGCAGATCGGCTGAGGCCGGCGATTATCCACAGATTCATCCCCAGCTGGGGATGAATCACAACGGTGTAGTTCGCTGGTGGATCCTGCGATCACTTCCACCAGGGGGTCATCATGAACCCCACGAGGATGAGGCCGAAGCCGACGAAGATGTTCGCCTGCCCGAGCTGCGGCACGGGGAGGCCGAGCCCGGAACTCGTGACGTAGTAGAGCACGATCCACACGAGGCCGAGCAGCATGAAGCCGAACATGAGCGGCTTGAACCACACCGGATTCGGCGCATCCTTACGGAGCTCGGCAGCCTTCTGCCGCTCGATCGCGTCGTTCCTCGACGCGCTTACTTCTTTCCCAGCTCGTGCCATGCGATCGATTCTAGCGGCAAGAGCGCTCACAGCCTCGGTCCCTAGAATGAGGGGATGGAGGATGCGCTTCCCGTGACCGGTGAACCGCCGGCACGGCACGCGGCGGCGCACCCGCACCGCACTCGGCGCCCGCGCGCGCGGCTCAGTCCGCTCACGGTGATCGGAGAACTGCTGCTCGTGAGCGGTGCCGCGATCCTCGGCTTCTTCGGGTGGCAGGACTACCACACCCTCGTGACGGTCACCGCCGAGCAGCAGCAGCTCGCGGGCCAGGATTCCGCGCGGTGGCAGGCCGAGTCCGAGGCGCACGCCGGGAACGACGCCGGGTCCGAGGGAGCGGAGAACGGCGAGATCCCGGTGACCGGTCCGGTCGCCGAGGGCGAGGTGTTCGGAGTGCTCTACATTCCGGCGATGGGGAAGAACTTCGCCTACCGGGTCGCGGAGGGAACCCACCAGGCGACCGTGCTGAGCGCTGCGGACAAAGGGATCGGCAGGTATCCGAGCACCCAGCTGCCGGGCGAGCCGGGGAACATGGCCGTCGCCGCGCACCGGTCGGGCCCGTGGATCACGCCGTTCCGCGAGGTGATGGATCTGCGTCTCGGCGATCCGCTCTACCTCGAGACGGCCGAGGGCTGGTACACCTACCGGTTCCGGTCGCTCGAATACGCGCTCCCGAACGAGGTCGACGTGCTGAACCCCGTTCCGCGCATGTCGGTCGACGCGGGTGAGGATCGGATCCTGACCCTCACCACGTGCCACCCGAAAGCCAACGGCACGGCCGAACGGGCGATCGCCTACGCGGTGCTCGACGGCTTCCGGGCGCGCGCCGCGGGCCCGCCTCCGGCGCTGGTCGAGGCGAACACCAATGTCGCGAAGGAGGCCGCCTGATGTTCTCCCTGCTCTGGCGATTTCTGCCCGGCCCCGCCTGGCTCAGAGCCGTCGTGCTCCTCGGCGTGGCGGCGGCGCTCGTGTGGGTGCTGATCGCCTACGTCTACCCCTATTCCGCTACGCTGCTGGTGCAAGAAGAATCGACGGTGAACCCATGACGCGCATCCTCGTGATCGACAACTACGACAGCTTCGT
>JAGQTL010000017.1 GCA_020439035.1 Leucobacter sp.
GGATCGGTGATCCCCGAGAGCGGGATGTCCTTCGCCATGACGGCAGGCGGCATCGCCTTCGTCAGCTTCTCCCCCATGCCGAAGGGGAACCCGAGCACGCGCGACGCATCCTTCAGCGCCTGCTTCGACTTGATGGTGCCGTACGTGACGATCTGCGCCACGCGCTCGTCGCCGTACTTCTCGGTCACGTACTTGATCACTTCGCCGCGGCGACGATCGTCGAAGTCGACGTCGAAGTCGGGCATCGAAACGCGGTCGGGGTTGAGGAAGCGCTCGAAGATCAGGCCGTGCTGCAGCGGATCGAGATCGGTGATGCGCATGGCGTACGCCGCCATCGACCCGGCGCCCGAGCCGCGGCCCGGGCCGACCCGGATGCCGTGATCTTTCGCCCAGTTGATGAAGTCGGCCACGACGAGGAAGTAGCCGGGGAACCCCATCTGCGTGATGACGCCGGTCTCGTACTCGGCCTGCGCCCGCACGGCATCGGGGATCCCGGCGGGGTAACGGTCGTGCAGGCCGCGTTCGACCTCCTTCACGAACCACGACTCCTCGGTTTCGCCCGCGGGCACCGGGTAGCGCGGCATGTAGTTCGCGCTCGTGTTGAAGTCGCTCTGGCAGCGCTCGGCGATGAGCAGGGTGTTGTCGCAGGCCTCCGGCAGCTCTCGGAAGAGGTGCCGCATCTCCGCGGCGCTCTTCAGGTAGTAGCCGTCTCCGTCGAACTTGAATCGGTTCGGATCGTCGAGCGTCGACCCCGACTGCACGCAGAGCAGCGCTTCATGCGCCTTCGCATCCGACTGGTGCGTGTAGTGGAGGTCGTTCGTCGCGACGAGCGGGATCCCGAGATCCTTCGCGATCTCGAGGAGCTCCTTCTGCACGCGGCGCTCGATCTCGAGGCCGTGATCCATGATCTCGCAGTAGAAGTTCTCCTTGCCGAAGAGGTCCTGGAACTCGGCTGCGGCTTCGCGCGCCTCACGGAACTGTCCGAGACGCAGGCGCGTGTGGATCTCGCCGGACGGGCACCCGGTCGTTGCGATGAGCCCGTGCGCGTAGCGCTGCAGGAGCTCGCGATCCATGCGCGGCTTGAAATAGTAGCCCTCGATGCTCGCGAGCGAGGAGAGCCGGAACAGGTTGTGCATCCCCTCGGTGCTGTGCGCGAGCATCGTCATGTGCGTGTAGGCGCCGCCGCCGGAGACGTCGTCGCCCCCGCCGTCGCCCCAGCGCACACGGGTTCGGTCGCTGCGGTGCGTCCCGGGGGCGAGGTAGGCCTCCGTGCCGATGATCGGCTTGATGCCGGCCTCGCGCGCGGTCTGCCAGAAGTCGAAGGCGCCGAAGGTGTTGCCGTGATCGGTGATCGCGATGGCCGGCATCCCCTGCTCGGCCGCCGCGGCGATGAGGGGCTTCACGCGGGCCGCGCCATCGAGCATCGAGTACTCGCTGTGCACGTGCAGATGCACGAAGCCGTCGTTCTCAGACACCGATGAACCCCTCTCGCCGACCTCTCCAGGGTACCGGGATGCCGGGGCCGGAGCGTCCCCTCACTCGCCCGGAGATTCCGATCCGTCGGGCATCGGACCGGCCGCGGGTTTCGCCTCCCCGACCGGCCCCGCGTTGTCGAAGTCGCCGGCAGCGCGAAGACGATCCTCGATACGCACGAGCTGCTCCCGCATCGAGCGGAGTTCGTGCATCAGGCCGGCGGTCTCCCCCGATCCGGCCCTCGCCCGCTCGCCGATCCCGCGCTCTCGTTCCTTCGCCCGCTCCATCGCCTCGACGATCACCGCGATGAAGAGATTGAGCAGCATGACCGAGCCGAGGAGCGTGAACCCGACGAAATACGCCCAGATCCATGGATGCCCGGATGCGAGCGGCTGGACGATGTCGGGCCACCCATCCCCCATCACCAGCCGGTACAGGGAGACGAACGTGATCCCGAGATCACCGAAGCTCTCGGGGTCGCGGCTGCCGAAGAGCGTCGTCGAAGCGATCGCGAACACGTAGAGCACCACCGCGAACAGCGCACCGATCACGGCGATGCCCGACATGGAGGCGCCGATCGCGTTGACGACGAGACGCATGGCCCGGACGGTCGATATCAGGCGGAACAGCCGAAGCACGCGGAAGAGGCGCAGCGCGCTGCTCGTCGTGCCTGCGGGGACCAATGCGGCGAGCACGACGATGAAGTCGAACACGTTCCACGGGTCGGTGAAGAAGCCCCAGCCGTGCGCATACACGCGCAAGACGATCTCGATGGCGAAGAGCAGCACGATCACGGAGTTGGTCGCCGCGAGGATCGATTCCGCGAACTCGTCCTCGGGGTGATAGGTCTCGACGCCGAGGATGATCGCGTTCAACACGATGAGCGCGATCATCACGCCTTGAAACCGCGGATCCTCGACGAAGCGGCGCACGCGCGCGCGGAGGACTCCCCGCGGATCCGCGCTGCGCTGCCCCCCTGAATGCACCCGATCATCCTATAAGCGCACCGCCGGGCGCGCACCCGCGGCGACGTGCGCACGGCGCGCGGAAGCGCTCCGGGGGCGTGATCCGATCAGATGGGGTATTCACCTCCGAACGGCGTACTGCGCCCGATCATCCCCGCCCGATCAAGGGGATAGCGCTCGCGGAACAGGCGGAACCCCTCGCCATAGGCGTCATCGCGCTGCTCCGCATACGCCTCTTGCCGTTCCGCGTACTCGTACTCCTTGATGCTGAGCAGGTATTGGATCTGCGCCCACGTCGCCATGCCTTCGGCGATGAGCAGCCGACGTTCGGCTCCGTACCGGGTCTCGACCATGCCCGGCGCCCAGTTCGCGAACTGCCAGATGTGGGTGAGCTCGTGCGCGATGGTCGCGATCGCCGCCAGTGCCGGCGATCCGTTCTCGATATTCAGGGCATAGCCCTCGTCCGAACGCGTCGCGAACCCGAGCACGCGGGCGTCGACCCCCGGCGTCGGCACGAACGTCTCACCGGTCCGTCGCGCAATCTCCCGCGCATTGACCATTTGGATGCGCATCGCGACGTCGATGGTGATCTCGAATGCGATCTCGAGCGTGCGCCGGGTCTTCATGAAGATCTCGGCGAACTCGTCTCGGGTGCGCACCACGGTGCGAGAGCAGCGCACGCACCGCTCGCGGCCGTCGTCGAGGCGATCGTACTCGCCTCCCATGAGCTTCGCGAAGCAGAAGTCGCAGTACCGGGATCCGGCGGCTTCGAACTCGAACGTCCGACGTGTCGCCGTGGCGATCCCCGCCCTCGCCTGCTCGAGCGGGCCGTTGCCGAACCCGGCCCCGGTGAGGAACTCGAGCGTCCCGGCCGGATCGAGCCGGGCTGCCGCACCGGAGCCGCCGAACGCCAAGTAGTCACTCCGTGTCATGCGGTTCCTCCTCGGCCGAAGCGGGTTCGGGCTCCGGTTCGGGCTCGTCCTCCGCCCGCGCGGGAACGATCAGTTCGATCTCGGGCTCACTCGCTTCGATCACCGGTTCTTCGCGCGCCGCTTCACCCGGTTCGGTCTCCCTCGGAGTTTCCGGCGCGGGCGACGGAGACGCATCGGTTCCCACCGGCCTCGGCTGACTCCCCGGCTTCTCCGAGGTCGACCTGGTGAACCGTGCACGCACGGCTTTGGCCCACCGTTTCAGTCGCTGCAGGATGCGCTGCCAGAGCGGCGGTTTCGCCGGCGCCAGGTAGGCTCCTCGCGCTTCCGCCTCTGCGATAGCGCGTTCCCGCTCGGCGCGTTCGGCATCGCTCTCCCCCTCGAACACGACCCCGTCCGCCTTCGCGTCCTCCGGTTCCGGCCACGGTGTTTCGAGCCACCGGAGATAGTCGGTGATCGTCTCGAACATGCGCCGCCAATGACGTTGCGCAGCGATGAGCAGGCCCAGGTCGACCAGGCTGTCCTCGACGATGAAGATCGACGTATCATCATCCGCCTCGAGCTCGGGAATCAGGCCATCGATCGCGTGACCCGAACCCGGCACGAGCGCGACGAGGAAGGAATGCGCCGTGGGAAACAAGGTGACGAAGAGCTCGTTGAGGAGCAGAGCGATCGTACGGCGCGTCTCCGCAGAGGCCCGGGGCATCGAGATCCTGAGGACGTCCTTCCGCACGTATCTCCGCGGCGCGATCCCGGCGACGGTCACCCGACGCGCCGCCGCGAGATCGGACCTGCTGATGAGCTCCAGGTAGCCGTGCGTCCGCGCCGTCACCGTGGCGGTCAGGCGATCGACGGCCACCCACTCGTCTTCGACGCGCGGCGCCGTGGTCTCCGGCACGCTGACGTCCTCGATCGCGAACGATCGCAGCGCTCGATAGCTCGGCCGACCCGAGATGTGCTCGGCGGCACGACGGAGCACGACCTCTTCCCGGTGATCCCCGAGCCCGATGCTCAGCACCTCGTAGTACTTGCCTCCGAACGTGAGGAATTGTCCGGGAAGCACCGTTTGAGCCACGTGTCCGCGCAGGCAGGATCCGACATAGTTGCGCGACTCCAGTTCGTCTTCGATCAAGAAGTACGCGGACCCGAGTTCACGCGCGACGTGCTCGAGCTCCGTGCCGGGCGAGAGCCTGAATCTCCTCGGTTCACCGGCGTTCGGAGCGCCCGGGAGCGTCGAGTTGACGGGCACAATGGGCGCCTCGGGGATATCCAGATAGTGCTCGATCAGGTCTTTCAGCAGCGTGACGACCGGGGCTTCACGTACGTGTTCGTCGGGGTCATCTCGAATCTCGGGGACGCACCCGACGAGTTCGAGCTCTCTGAGGAGGAACGACTCGGTCAAATCGAATACCGAGAGCAGCATGAGCAGCTTCAGTATCGTGTTCCGACGCGTGCGGGCATAATCCGGCACCAGCGCGGGAATCGCCTTCGGATCGATATCGAACAACTCCCGATTGTCGACCATGTAGTCGCGCATCAGGTAGTCCTCGCTGATGAGGTTCACGAATCCGCTCTCGGTTGCGCGAGAACCGTAGAGCCGCAACGATTCGTACACATTCGAGAACTCGTCCTCGACCACCAGGAAATGCCGCTCCCGTCGCTCCACGCTCAGCGGGTTGGGGCGCGGCAACAACGACGTGGCGAGGGAGCGCTGCGACGGATCGAGCTCGGCGAACTCCGTAATCTTCCCGAAGTACTGTCCGGCGATCCACGACATATCCGTGACCGGGAATGCGTCCCCGCCGACCCATTCGACCTCGGACACATGGTATTTCAATGCGACCGCGGCGATCTCCGTGCCGACGCCGAGGTACCTCGATACGCCGGGGAGCAGCTCGGAGGCGAGGTGCGGGCCTTCCGCCCTCCACACCATCTGAGAATTCGCGCCCAGAGACGGTTGCGTTGCGACCACATCGATCAGATTGACCTTCAGCAGGTGCGAGAGCGCGTCGACGAGGCCGTCGTGGTTCCGATCGAGAGCGACGTACACCGGAGCTCGGCCGCGCCCGAGCCGAGAGACGAGCGCGCCGAGGCCGAGCTGTCCGGTCGCGAGAACACGTGACGGCTCCAGCAGCAGCACCGTTTCGACGTTTTCGAGAAACCCGTCATTCGCCGCCATCAAGCCAAAGTTGTGGAGATCAGCAGCCCGGAGCACGCCGACATCGAGGCCATCGGCGTACGCCCCGGTGAGCACACGAATATCCCAGAGTTCCGGCACGCCGCTCACCGATTCGAGCGCGTCCGCGAACCAGTTCGCCGTCTCCTGCGCGCCGGCGTCCCTCCCGACAACGATCAGGCACTTCCCGCCCCGGAGCAGGTTGATGTAGCTCGGCAGGGCGAGGTAGTGCGTGAGGTCGCTGTAGAACGGGGTGTTGATCAGCGTGCTCGTTCCACGGAGCACACCGAGTGACGCGTACACGAGATTCTCGTCGACCTCGAGTCCGGACTGCTTCGCACGATCGAAGTACTCCGAGAAGAGCTGCTCGGTGGCATCCGGCGACTGGGACAGCTCCTCGAGCGTCCGGTGCCAGCTCAGGGATTGCGGACCCGAGAGGTCGATCCCTTCATCGATGATGCGTTCACCGAATGTGCGACGGAAGACCTCGCGGAGTGCCGCGTAGTTCACGATCCTGCGCGAACGGTCGCTCTCCCCCGTGAGGGAATCCTTCTCCTCGATTCGGGTGAGGCCGTCGACCGCGAAGAGGGCCTCCCCGAGCACCAGGACGGCGATCGCGGGGAAGGGAGTCGCGCTGAACCCCGGCCAGTCGGGAGCCGCGTTCATCGCGATCACGATCACGATCGCAATGACGAGGGAGACCCAGTAGAAGACGCGGAGGAAGATGCGCAGGTGGCCGAGCCGATCCTGCACGAACCATCGGCCGGATGCCGCATCGTACTCATAGAACCGTTCGACGATGGCGCTTCCGAAGAAGCCGTCGCCGGTGAAGAGCCTCCCCGCGAACGCGCGATACCCGAGTTTCAGCACAAAGAAGACGAGGACGATCGCCGTGTTCTCGATGACATTCAGCCACTGCGTCTGGTACAGCGGAGCGAGCATCGGAATCCACCCGAAAATCGTCTCGAGCACGGCATCGAACCAGGCATTGAAACGGTAGAGCACGACGAGTGCAATCACCGCATACAGCATCGCACCGAAGGGCAGCGCGAACTGCTGGTGCCTGCGTGCTCGCGGAACGTTCCCCACCCGCAGCAGCAGGAGCGCGCCCGCCAACGGCACCGCGCCGAAGAGGTACCTCGCGATCTCCATGACGTTCACCCTTGTGCCGCCTTGCTTCCGGGACCATCCTGTTCGAAGAGCGGGACGCGGTGCAGACGCAACGCTTGCAGGAAGTCGTACGGAGCTCGCACGAATGCGCCGGAGTCATTGAACGGGATACGTCTCTCCCCCTCGGGGAACCGGAAGAGATGCCGCTCGGCCAACTGATCCTCGGGGTCGTAGTCGGCGAGGCCCTGCGAGGTCCGCAAGACCTGCAGCGGAACGCCCAGGCTCAGCACGATCTCCTTCTCTTCGGCGATCCGCTGCACGATTCGGCTGCGCAGCCGCTTGAATCGCTGGAGCTTCACAGCACGCAATTCGCGGGCCTTCAGCGAACCCCGTAAGTGTTCCGAGCCCCGTCGATACGTGGCGAAGTCGGAGAGGTACGCGGCAAAACGCGACGCGCCGCTATGGACGAGGGCGACCTCCCTCTCGACACGCTCATTGAACGACGCAATGCGCCTGAGCAACCCGTAGCGCATCCCGAGCAGGGCGACCAGGCCTGCTGCCGCTATCACGACCAGGATGATGAGCGCCAAGAGCCCGGCATCGAGCAGCGGCTCAAGACCGTGGCCGGCTGCGCGCGCGAGGTACGGCACGCTCGCCGCAAACCAGATGCCGAAGGCGAGGAGCAGCGCGACCCAGATCGTCGTGCCGCGCATCCGCTGACGGATGTAGTCGCGGACCCCGACGTTTCCACGATTGATGCCGCACTGCAGCCTGCCCTCATCGAGCAGTGTCGTGGTGGCCGGCACGACCAGCGCTCGCAGTCTCTTGTTCAGCCGATCCTCGAGCTCGTCTCGGTCGAATTCGTCGAGCACGACAGCCTCACCGGTGCTCACTCGAACGAGTTCACGCGCTCCGTAGACCGCCCGCGCGACGAGACGGCGCGGCCGGCGCATGAACAGGGCTGCCGCTGACGACACTCGCCCCACTTCCTCGCTCCAACGCTGATACTCGTCCCTGGGAATATCCGCGGCAAGCCCGTACCCGCGGCTCCTCGCTGCAAGTTCCTTCCCGCCGAGGTCGTCGAATGCCACATGCGCCTCGAGGGGCTCCAGCAGATCAGCATTCTCGATCGATGGCGGCTTCGCGCGCGCCGAAATCAATCGATCGAGGTGATCCCGGACCATTGCGAGCCGAGAGATGTGCGCATTGAGCATCTCTCCGAGTTCTGGTGCCCCGAAATCTACGCCGAACCGGTAGAGACGATCCGCCTGAAATGCACCCGGCGGCACCAGGTTGATCGCGAGGGTCAGGACCCCCAACCAGAATCGGAGCAAGTCCTGATCATAGCCGGAGTTCTCCGGCTCGAGCAGTTCGTACACGGCGAAACGGCTCAACGGCGGATAGTCGTTGCGCTCGACGAATCGCGACGATCGATGCTCCTCATTCGTCTTCCAGGCGCGCTGCAGCTTGGACTTCTCATCCTCTTCCACGCCGGTCCGAGTCGCAATGAAGACCACTTCCGACGGGCGGACCTCCTTCATGCGGTACCGCTCGCTCAGCTCCTCATGCCGAGCGTGTTCCTCATCGGTGTACGGTACCTCCGTGAACAGGCGTCGCACATTGTTGTGCTTCTGGCCGATCAGCGTCGCGACGAAGCTGAACAGCTCCTCGTCGTTGTGCTCTGCGGGGTCGAACTCGATCTCAACCGATGAGCCGAGGTGCGTGGAGATGTCGACAAGCAGGTTCTCCGGCGTGTCGGCCTTCGGCTCTCCCGTCTCGCTGTCTTCGTATTGGAGCAGCGGCTTGAACGTCTTCGCCGACATCTGCGGATACCCGAGCAGGATATGCGCAGCGCGGATCAGCGCGTGCTTCGAGTCCTCGAGGTTGAGGCTCGGGCGAACGTTGTCGAGATAGTCGAATGGGTTCTCGGGATCCCGGGCGTCGGCCGCGACGGTGCTAGCCCTGGGGTGATCCACCACAACCGCGCGCCAGCTCGACTTTCCTCGGATGATCTCGGGAAGATTCGGCATGGCCTCCCACATTTCACGTGCCTGGGCCGACTGGTTCCAATCGCAGAAAGCGATCTGGCCCGCCTCGACATACGGCGCGAAGTAGGCCTCCGCCGGAGCGAAGATCTGCTTTGCGGCGTCGCTGAGAAGGATGACGGTGAACAACGTCGACGTCTCGCTCAGTTCAACTCGCGCAGATGGTCGTCGAGTGCTTCCGCGGCACGCACCAGTTCGAACAGGTCATGCTCTTCGGCGAAGTTCATCACCGGACGCACGACCGTGCGCAGCTTCTGCACGAACGACCTCCCGGTCTCGGCGATGTAGGGCTCGACGTTGGCCGCGAACACCCGAAGCTGCTCGAGGAGTACGCGTTCCAGCTCGGCATTCACCTCATCGTCATCCGTCACGCTCGAAAGATCCCGCCGCAAGTACTCGAGGAAGTCCCCGATCATGGCGAACTGCAGCTCTTCCACGTATTCCTCGGACGGCGTCGAGAGCGCGCAGAACGCTCCGACGTCGAGCAGCGAGAAGCGCGCCTTCGAGAATCGTTCGAACTCGTCGCTCAACTGGTCGAGTCGAATGCCCTGCTGCAACGCGGCCCCGAATCGCGTCTGCGCGAAGTCCTCGACACGCATGCGCTCGCGCTCCTTCGCGCTCACTCGCTCGACCGCCGCGAGAATGTCCGTGACCGCCACCGGGTTGATGGTCAACGCGTCGAGGACTTCGTAGAACTGATCGCACGGGGTACCGTTCGAGACGACGAAATCCTCGTCTCGACCGGTGGACGACTTGAACCGATAGAGATTGTTGCTCCCGGCCGCCGTCTTCGTCCACTCGATGCGCCGGTAGGCGAGCCCGAGCAGCAGCGCCCGGTGAATGTCGAAGAGCTGTCTCGCCTGATTGTCGTCGTCGAGATCGGGCAGCTCCGAGAGCGAGTGCCAGCGGCGATCGATATGCGGGGTGATGACCCGCGTCTCGCCGACCGACGGCTTGATCCCCGAGACGAGGTTGTAGTAGGCCGTGAAGTACTCGCCGGCTGCCCGGTGTTCGGTCGCATCGACGCGCTCGGGAGCGAACTTCGAGAGATCACGCGCTCGAATGCCGTAGATCGCGTTGTAGAAGAGGATCTCCTGCGGGCTGATCTCTTCATCGTGCTGACCGCCGTAGTTCCCGAGGTACTCGGAGATCAGGGCCTTGCGCTTCGGATCCGCGTCGCCTTCGATCATCGGGTTGTAGGCGCAGGCAACGATGGGATGCCGCTCCTCGCCGAGCGGCTGTTCGATGAACGGCGCGGCAAGCTTCTTCGCCTTCGCGATTTCGCGAATGACGTAGTGACGCATGTTCTCCTCTTGAAAGTCCTGCGTGGTGATGCGGAACTCGCGCTCGAGCGCCTCGATGATGTCCATGCGGATCTGCTCGCCGTAGCTGCTCATCACCTCCGACTTGAAGTAGCCGAGGATCGTGTGGTTGTAGAGATCCTTGAAGAAGCCCTCGTCCTTCTCGTCCTTCAGCATGTGGTAGTCACGAACGCGGTTGTAGATCGACTCCGAGAGGTCGGAGTCGATCGAGGTGACTCCGCCCGCGTAGGGCATGGTCTGGTACAGGCTGTCGAGGCACTCCGAGCTCGCGAGCACGTAGCGGGTCGTGGATCCCTTCAACTTGTCGAACTTCGTGCGGGCCTCCTCCACGCGCGTGCGCAGCCGCTTGAGGTTGATCTCGAGCGAGATGAAGAACTTCTCGAACGCCGCGATGAGGCCGCTCACATAGTCCATCGCGTCGATCAGGACCGCGCGATACACGATCTGGGTCCCGTACTCCTCCGTCTTTCGCAGGTAGAGCGTGAAGTCCTCGATCATGTCTTGCTTCTCTTTGCCCGGCTTCTTCGTGAGCTTCTCCTTGAAGTTCAGCTTTCGGGTGGCGAACAGGTCCGCAGTCTCGACCTCGTCGGTGCTCGGATCATCGAAGTGCAGGGCCTCGAAGTCGCGGAAGTACTTCCGGCTGGCCTCCAGGTCGTTCTCGAGCAGCGCCTTCTGAGCGACCAGCGTCTGAGAGGTCTGGTACAGGAAATACCGCGCGGACACCGGATGGATGAAGGCGCCCTTCACCCGGTCACGGAGATAGGTCTCCATACGATGCGCGTCCCGCTGCTTCGTCACGGCGACGCTGTCGGACTTGAACAGCGTGTAGCCGAGCACGCCGGCCTGCTCTTCCGCCGCCCGCTCGACCTTGCGCATATGGCGATCCAAGTCGATGAAGACCTGCGTGTACGAGGCATTTTGCACATCGCCCTCGAGCCCCTGGATCCCAGCGGTCATCACCGCTGCCGCGGCCTCCGTCGACGGGTCGCTGGAATTGTCGGCGACGAACTCCTTCAGCGCGGTGACATACGTGTCCCACTGCTCCCCGACCTCCGTAATGCCCTCGGCATCGAAGGAGAGGCACTGGTTCCGCACGGCTCGCGCGAACGGCTCCTTGTTCTTGGCCGCATGGTCGATCGAGCTGATGAAGGACTGCCCGCGGTCGGTCTCGCGCACCGCGATCCCGGCTTCACGCTGCTGCATTTGCCCGGCACGCAGCTCCTTGAACGCGTCGTCGAACTGCAGCCACTGGCTCGACAGCACCTGCTCCGCCCAACGGTAACCCGTGACGTCCCTCACATGCTGCCACGGATACACGAGCCTCGAGGCGCCCGCCCCGGCATATCGATTTCGTCCGTCGTTCTTGATCACCTCGCGGAGCACGTTGTCCTCCCGCGAGTTGGACTTCTTCGACATCGGGCCGATCGATTGCGTGTAGATGCAGGTGGCCGCGTGATCGATGTAGGAGTCGAAGCTGTCGAGGCTGCCGCTGTCCTTGTTGTTCGCATCGAAGAGGAAGCAGAAGTCGTACGGCATCGCCTCCACCGGTTCGACGCCGTCGGCGCCGATGCGCGGGAACTCGAACTTCAGGTTCCGGTACTGCTCGGGCAGCGTGTTGTCGCCCTTCATAAGGAACGCGTCGAGCTCGCGGACCGCCGCGTAGGCGTTGACCTGCAGGTTCTGCTGCTCCTCAACGCCCGGAATGACCTTGTAGAAGACATCGGGTTGGATGAAGAATCCACGCGTGATCGCCTTCGCCTTCGGGAACTTCGCCTTGAGGTAGTTCGCGAGGTACATCGCGACGGAGAGGATGATGCCCGAGCCGGTGCCGCCGGCGAGCGAACTCGTGATGATCACGCGCAGCGACTGCTCCTCCTGATCCTTATCGATGCGGAACAGCTGCTCGATCGCCTCGTGGAGCGGTGTCAGATTGCCGCTCTTGAGCGTGGTGTCGAAGGCGAGGCGCGAGATGGCCCGGACCTGAGCGGCCCCCTCGGTCAGCGTCTTGCGGTTCATCATCTCGTTGACCGGGAACCAGTTGTCGCGCGCGTTCGTGTTGATACCGAGGTACTCGCCGACCGTGTTCCGGGTCGACGTCTGCACCGTATAGATCTCGGGGTTCGCCTGACCGATGCGCGCCAGATCATTGATGTCCGTATCGAAGACGACGAAGCCGATCCGACTCACCTGCTCGCTCTCGGACTCCTTGACCTTCTGCGCGACCTTTTCGACGATCTGCGATCCGGTGCCGCCGAGGCCGAGGATCAGGGTTGGGGCGATGGGCATGTGCGTGACCTTTCTTCAGGGGATAAGCATGTCTGGAATGCCGGTTTCGAGGTACCGGCTACCGCCTGCCGGGCATGGCGGATTGGTTCAGCTGGATGTCGAAGGTGCCGTCATTCGACGTGACCGTGATAGTGCTGCTTCCGCGCAACGGGCGTACCTTCTTCGTCTCCTTCGTCAGTTGTTCGCCGTCGAAGGAGACTCGGCCACTTGCTGCGAACGACTTCCAATTGAGCACGTCCATACGGCCGGAACCCACGGCCTTCACCTTGAGCGCAGGTATTCCCCGTACCGCGGTGGGGAGACGGATCAGCCCGCTCTCGGCGAGGTAGGGAATCAACTGGCGCAGCCGGTTCTTCTCATAGTGCCCATGGAACTTCGCTCGTTTGCCACCGAGAGATTTCGGCCGGAAGTCCACGAGCGGTCTCGCCTTCAGCTGCCTCGGCAGCCGACGTCGCACGAAGTAGCCGAGCACCCAGAGCAGCACGAGCAGGAGGATCAGCAGTTTCCACCCGACGGTCAGAAACCAGTTCAGCGCACGGTCGAGGAACGAGATATCGTCGGTGATCGTGACGCTCGAATCGAAGCTGGCCTCATTCAGCTGCTCGTCGTAGACGTGGGATGCCGTGATCGTGAACGGGATCTCCCCCGTTGCGATCCGGTACGGGTCGCCGTCCGGAGCGAGCGGGAGCACGAAGACCTGCCCCGGCTTCTCGCCGAGCGCTACCTCGAACTCGATGTTGCTCTCGGGACTCGTCACGGAGAACGAATCGGCATCGAAGGATGCCCACTCGTCCTCGCCGAACTCGCTTCGGACGCCGTTCTCATCGATGGCGTAGTGCAATTCGAGCGCGTCCTCGGGCATCCGGAGTTTTTCGACCTCACTCGCGTTGAAGCCGGCTCCGTCGGTTTCGAATGCGGTCGGCTTCGCCGGCCGCAGCACGCGCAGCTCGACCGCGGCCTTCGACGTCGCACCGTTCAAGAAGTCCGCACGCACATTCATGGTGACGTTTCCGCGCTCGAGCGTCAGACGATCACCCGGCGAGAACTGTTCGGCGACGACCTCGCCATTGTGGAGCACCTGGGCCGTGAAACGAGGCTCTCCGAAGGATCCGAGTGCACGATCTCGCAATTCGCGTCCATGAAGCCGTAATCGACCGTGTACTCACCGCCGACGATCTTGTCGGCCTCGACCTTCGCGCCCGCGGCATCGCGCAGCTCGATGCCGAAGGCGACGTGGGGCCGGTAGAACATGTCAATCGTCTTCGCGCCGGTGACCCCCACGGTCAATGCGCCGGGGGGAATGTCGTCGAACACCGCGAGCTTGCCCTTGAGCGCCTTGTTCGGCACCGCGGGAACACGGTCGCTCCCGTACTTCGCGCGCTGATTGTCCGCCCACGACACCTGCACCGATGAATTGGGCTGGATGGTGCCGCCGCTCGTGCTCAGGCTCTCGATCTCGACGTCGCCGCCCTGCGCGAAGACCATGATCTCGTCCATCGCGATGTCGATATCCGCCTGCCCGGGCGTGCTCTGCGGCAGCAGGCTCCGCCCGAAGATGCGGTTCGAGAAGCCAGTCATCACGCCGAGCAGCTTCGACGAGTCCTCGGCATGCTCGAAGTAGACGCCCACCTTCGGGTTGCTGTGCAGCTTGGGCGCGGAATCGCCGAGAGCGAGGAAGGCCACGCGGCGGGTGGAGTCCGCGTCGCGATCGGACTTCACGAAGTGCTCGAGATCCGATTGCACCTGCGCGGACGTGCGGTTGTCGAATTCGCCGTCGGAGAGCACGACCAGCCATTTCTCCGGCGACGAACTCGCGGAGAGATCCGAGATGGCCTGCCGAACCGGTTCATACGGGGTGCCGCCACCGACCATCTGCATGGCGTGGACCTGACCCACGCGGTCGCTGAGCGGGGCGCTTCCCTTCACCCGAACCGCGGGCTTCGCCGTGGAGCGGTCCGCGAAGTCGCTCGTGCGGAAGACGTTCAGGACATCGCCTTCGGTGAGCATCGCCGCGAGCACCTCGACCGAGTATTTCGCGGCGGACCAGCGGTCGAGCGAGCCCTCGTCGCCCTTGAACATCGATCCCGAGTCATCGAGCACCAGGTCGACCTGCCGCGCACGGACCGGGACCGCGTTCACCCCCGTATCGCAGCCGGCACTGTTGTTCTCGGCGGTCACCATCGCACCGACGCGGGGCATTGGTTGCGCGGTTGCCGCAGCGGGCACGGTCAGAAACGAGCCGACGAGCAGCACCGTCAGGCTCAGAAGACCCCCTCGCCTGACGCCGCACCGCGCCCGCCGCACCGTGTGCGGCTCCCCCCGATCAGTCACTACCGCGTACCCGAGAAGACGTGTTTCCCAGTGATCGGCAGGAGCGGGGAGTGCATACGACCTCAGTTCTCGAACGGACGACCACAGCGTCTGGACCGGTGGAGTTCACACAATACTCGCTCCCACCGACACGCGGCAACGCGAACATTGCCGCCGCACAGCGAAGGCCTGGTCTCCGGAGACCCCTCGTACAGCTCCGGGATTCCCGCGCTGCGGCGCGATCCCGCGCCGGCCTGCCGTAGACCGGCACCGCTCACACGGTGCCCTCGAGCACGTCGAGCGCGTGCTGCAGATCCGCGGGATAGGTCGATTCGAACGATACGGGTTCGCCGCTCGCGGGATGCCGGAACCCGAGCCGCATCGCATGCAGCCACTGCCGCTCCAGGCCGAGCCGCGCCGAGAGCCTGGGGTCGGCGCCGTACATCGCATCGCCGACGCACGGATGATGCTGCGCGGCCATGTGCACACGGATCTGGTGGGTGCGCCCGGTTTCCAGTTCGACCTCGAGCAGCGTGGCGTACGGGAATGCCTCGAGCGTCGTGTAGTGGGTGATGGAGGGCTTTCCCTCCCGCGTCACCGCGAACTTCCATTCGCTTCCCGGATGGCGGCCGATCGGCCCGTCGATCGTGCCCGTGAAGGGGTCGGGATGACCTTGCACGACCGCATGGTAGATCTTCTCGACCTCCCGATGCTTGAAGGCCCGCTTCAGCACGCTGTAGGCGCGCTCGCTCTTCGCGACGACCATGAGCCCGCTGGTGCCGGCATCGAGGCGATGGACGATGCCCTGCCGTTCCGGCGGGCCGGAGGTCGCGATCCGGTAGCCGGCCCCCGCGAGCGCGCCGAGGACGGTCGGGCCGCTCCATCCCAGCGACGGGTGCGCGGCCACGCCCGCCGGCTTGTCCACGACGACGATGTCGTCATCGTCGTACTCGATTCCGAGCTCCGGGAGCTCGACCGGCACGATCTCCGGCCCGGCCTTATCGGCCCAGGTGACCTCGAGCCAGGCACCCGCATGCAGCCGATCGCTCTTCCCGAGGGTGCGCCCGTCGAGCGTCACGCCTCCGCCCTGCGCGATCTCCGCCGCGTGACTGCGCGAGAAGCCGAGCAGCTTCGCGAGCCCGGCATCGACGCGTTCGCCGGCGAGCCCATCGGGCACCGGCAGGGCACGGTGCTCCATCAGCCGGCATCCCCCACAGGGGTCTCCACCGCGACCTGCGCGCCGGCATCATCGGCCGCCGTGGTCGCGCGCGCGCGCCGCCGCTCCCGCGGAGCGCCGCTGACCGGCAGGCCGATCAGCGTGATCAGCACGAACAGCACCATGGCCGACACGATCGAGATGTCCGCGACATTGTAGATCGCCATGTGCCCCTCGGGCCACATCCACGGCGTCGAGATGAAGTCGACGACGTGCCCGACCGGGAAACCCGGCTCCCGCGTCAGCCGGTCGGTGAGGTTGCCGAGCACTCCGCCGAGCAGCAGCGCGAAGAACACCGCCCAGCTGCGCGAACCGAGTCTGCGCAGCTGCCAGAGGATGACCGCGACGACGACGAGCGCCAGAATGGTGAAGATCCAGGTCGCGCCGCTCGCGAATGAGAATGCCGCGCCCGGATTGCGCACGAAGTGCCACTGCAGGAAGTCGCCGAGCACCGGCACGGTGCGACCCTCCGACAGGTTCGCGACCACCCAGTTCTTGCTCAGCTGGTCGATCAGGAGCACGACCGGGGCGATCGACAGCAGCCCGAGCGACTGCGCACGATGCACGGGGGCGGGCACGGTCGCCCGCGGCTCACTCGGAGCACCCTCGGCGGGCACGGTCACCCGCGGCTCCGCACCTGCGGCGATACCCGACTCGGTGTCGTTCTCCACGCCGCGGATCAGTCGAGACCCTGCGGGCCGCCCTTGGGCTCGGGCGAGCCCTCGAGTTCGCGCAGCTGCGCCTGGATGTACGACGAGAGGGTGCTCCGGTACTCCGACTCGAACTCGCGGAGCTCGCTGATGCGCTGCGAGACGTCCTTGCGCTCGTCGTCGAGCTTGCGCAGCTCATCCGTGCGCTTGCGCTGCGCCTCCTCGACCAGCTTCGTGGCCTGCGACTCTGCCTCTTTGATCGCGCGATCGCGCTGCTCTTCGCCGTCGCGGATGTACTTGTCGTGCAGTTCGAGTGCCAGTTGCAGCATGGCGCTCGACTTCACCGCTGTGGCATCGATTCCGGCATCCGCCTGCGGTTCCGGCTGCGGCTCGGGCTCGCGGATCGGCTGCGCGTCGACGACGATCGTCTGCTCCGCGACGTTCACGGGCACCTCTGCGCTCTCCGCGCCCGCCTCGAGCTCCGCGATGCGCGCGTTCGCCGCGTCGAGCTCGCCCTGGAGCTTGACCGTCTCCTCGTCGCGCTGACGCAGTTCGACGACGATCTGATCGAGCAGATCGTCCACCTGATCCATGTCGTAGCCGTCACGGAATTTGGTGACCTCAAACGTCTTGTTGAGGACTTCTTCGGGTGTCAGCGCCATCTTCTACGTCACTTTCGCAATCGAGGCTGCGTTCGCAGCACGTCCAACGGTAGCAAACATGATCTCTATGCGGGAATCATCCGCACGAGCGCCATCAGGATCCAGCAGCACACGAGTGTCAGCATCCACCCGAGATCCAGCGACACCTGCCCGAGCCGGATCGGCGGCAGGATCTTCCGGAAGAAACGGATCGGCGGATCGGTGAGCGTGAATACGGTCTCGGTGATGACGAGGAGGATGCCGCGGGGACGGAAACGCCGGTTGAATACGAGGACGAAATCGAGGATCAGACGCACCCACAGAATCCAGATGTAGATCTGGATCACCCAGTACAGCGCGATCTGGATGATGCCGAGCAGAGCTCCCACCGCCGACTAGGCGCTCGCGCTCACGAAGAACGAGTCTCCTTCGTGCTGCGCCGTGTGCAGGTCGCCGTTCACCGCGATGTGCTCGGGGGTGAGCAGGAAGACCCGTGCCGTGACGCGGTCGATGCGGCCGTTCAGCCCCTGGACGAGGCCGCTCGAGAAGTCGATCAGCTGCCGCGCCTCGCCATCGTTCATGCGCGAGAGGTTGAGGATCACGGGAGTGCCCTCGCGGAAGCTCTCGGCGATCGCCGGGGCGTCGGCATACGCGGTGGGATGCACGGTCAGGATTTCGCTCATCCCGAGGTTCGCGGACGCACGCGTGGGGGTCACCTTGCGGAGCGGGGTCACCTGAGCGGCCCGAGGCGCCGCCGGGCGGGCCGGCGCGGCCGGCGCGCTCACGCTTTCGGTCAGGACACCGGTGTCCTGCGCATCGAGATCCTCCTCGGCGAGCCCGAGGAACACCATGGTCTTCTTCAGCGGGTTACCCATTTCACTTCTCCTCGATGGATCTCGACGGCCTCGTGGCCCCTCGTGTGTTTTCGAGACTAACCCGCTGCGGGCCGGTTTCCCGTGATTGCGCTGCCGATGCGAAGGTGTGTCGCGCCGGCCGCGATCGCCTCGCGGAAATCATGGGTCATTCCGGCGGAGATCGAGGTGGCTCCGGGATCGATCCGTCGCAGGCGATCCGCGTACCCGCCGAGCCTCGCGAAGGCCGACGCCGCCGATTCCTCCTCGGGGAGCGGAGCCACGGCCATGATGCCGCGAAGCCGCAGCGTCGGTGTCTCGAGCACGCGTTCCGCGAGGCGTTCGAGGTCCGTCGGATCGGCGCCTCCCCTGCCCGGATCGTCGGTCAGGTTCACCTGCACGAAGGCGTCGATCGGCCGGGCGACCTCGGCCGTGGCGAGCGCGTCGACCAATCGCTCCCGGTCGATGGAGTGGATCGCACTCGCGTACTGGGCAGCCTGCCTGGCCTTCTTCGTCTGCAGTTGGCCGATGAAGTGCCAGTTGAGGCCGAGATCGGCGAGTTCGGAGGACTTCGCCTGTGCCTCCTGGTGCCGGTTCTCCCCCACGTCGCGCACGCCGAGCTCGGCGAGCTCGCGCACGAGGCTCGCCGGATGGAACTTCGTGACGACGATGAGCGTGAGCTCCTCGGGTCGCCGACCGGCCAGCCGTGCGGCATCGGCGATGTCGCATCGCACGGCCTCGAGCCTCGAGGCGAGCGGGCTGCCCATCGTCTACCTCAGGAACTCAGGGAGGCTGAGGTTGTCGTCGTCGCTGAAATCGTCGTCGACGAGCTGCTCCTCGACCGGCGGATTGACCAGGATCTCGCCGAACTCGCCCGGGGCATCGGTCTCGGCGCCGTTCGCCGCCGGGCCGGCATCGCTCTCGTTCTCCGTGTCCGCGCGGAGGCTGGAACCGAGGCCGATCGCGGCGGCCGCTGCGGCGATCGGTGCCGGATCCTCGAGCGACTCGCTGCGTCCACGGCGGCGGCCCGTCGAAGCGCTCTGAGGCTCGGCGTGACTCCCGAGCTGCTCGGGGTCGAAGCCGGCCGCGATCACGGTGACCCGCACCTCGTCGCCGAGCGACTCGTCGATCACGGTGCCGAAAATGATGTTCGCCTCGGGATGCACGACATCGTGGACCAGCTCCGACGCCTCCGTCATCTCGCTCAGCGCGAGGTTCGAGGAGCCCTGGATCGAGATGAGCACGCCGTGCGCTCCTTCGATGCTGGTCTCGAGCAGCGGCGATGCCACCGCCAGTTCCGCGGCCTTGATGGCGCGATCGGCTCCCCGCGCCGACCCGATGCCCATGAGCGCACTGCCCGCGCCCTGCATGACCGATTTCACGTCGGCGAAGTCGACGTTGATGAGGCCCGGGGTCGTGATCAGGTTGGTGATGCCCCGCACACCGGCGAGCAGCACCTGATCCGCGGCCGCGAAGGCTTCGATCATGCTGATCCCCGGCTCGCTGATCTCGAGGAGACGATCATTGGGCACGACGATGAGGGTGTCGACCGCTTCGCGCAGCGTGTGGATGCCGGTGTCGGCCTGCGCGGCCCGGCGCTTGCCCTCGAAGCTGAACGGCCGGGTGACCAC
>JAGQTL010000248.1 GCA_020439035.1 Leucobacter sp.
TCGGGCTGTACGTCTCGGACCACCCACTGCGGGGCCTTGAGGCCGCACTCGCTCGGGAAGCATCGCTCACGATCGAGCAGGCGACGAACCCGGATGGGGCGGGCGACGGCGAGACCGTGACGGTTGCGGGCCTGCTCACGAGCGTGCAGCATCGGACGGCGAAGTCGGGCAACCTGTACGGGATGGTCTCGATCGAGGACTTCACGGGCGAGATGCAGGTGCTCTTCATGGGGAAGTCGTACACGGAGTTCGGTTCCCTGCTCCGAGATGATGCCATCGTCGCGCTGCGCGGCAAGCTCAACGCTCGTGATGACGGGATCACCATGCACGCTTACGGGGTGCGGCCGATCGATGCGACGGTGAAGGAGGACAGCGAATCGCTCACGATCTCGCTCGCCGACAGCCGTGCCACGGTCGAGACGGTGGGGCGGCTGAAAGAGCTGCTCGAGCGCCACGGGGGCGAGAGCGAGGTGCGGCTCAACCTCCTCACCGCGGACGGGGTCCGGGTGTTCGAGCTTCCGTTGCGCGTTCGCGTGACGCCCGACCTGTACGGAGATCTCAAGGGGCTGCTCGGCCCGCGCTGTCTCCTCGACACCACCGCGGACTGATCGCGGGCGGCTCGGTCGCGGCTCGGACGTTGCGGGGGCCGCAGCCCTGTGCGGGACCCGCCGCCGGCGCGAGGTCGCCCGGGAGTAGAGTGAAAGCATGCGTGAGGCTCGGAAACGGATCATCGAAGCGCTCGGCGCGCGAGCGGAATTCGAGGCTACGGCTGAGATCGAGCGGCGGGTCGCCTTCCTCGTGGAGTATGCGCGGGCGGTGCCCGGAGTGCGCGGCTTCGTACTCGGGATCTCGGGCGGGCAGGACTCCTCGCTCGCGGGGAGGTTGGCGCAGCTCGCGGTGGAGCGGCTGCGCGTGGAAGGGCGGGACGCCGAGTTCATCGCCGTGCGGCTTCCGTACGGCACACAGCACGACGAGGCCGACGCGCAGCTCGCGCTCTCGTTCATCCGCGCGGATCGCAGCGTCGCCGTCGATATCGCGCCCGCTGTCGATGCGCTGACCGGCGGCGTCGCCGAGGCCCTGGGCGAGCCCGTGAGCGATTTCAACAAGGGCAATGTCAAGGCGCGGGCGCGGATGGTGGCCCAGTACGCGATTGCCGGTGATCGGGGTTTGCTCGTGATCGGCACCGACCACGCCGCCGAGGCCGTTACGGGTTTCTACACGAAGTTTGGCGACGGCGCGGCGGATGTCGTGCCGCTCGCCGGGCTGAGCAAGGGCCAGGGCGCCGCACTCCTGCGCGAGCTCGGCGCCCCCGACCGGTTATGGCAGAAGACGCCGACGGCGGATCTGCTCGACGGCGTGCCCGGGCGCGCCGACGAGGAGGAGCTCGGCCTCGGTTACCGCGATATCGACGCGTACCTCACCGGGGGTGATGTGCCGTCCGACGCGGCTGCGCGCATCGAACAGCGCTATCGCGCCAGTGAGCACAAACGACGGATGCCGGTGACGCCGGACGACGACTGGTGGAAGGGAGTGGGACCGTGAGTGAGACGCGCACAACGTTCGTACTGGCAGGAGGCTGCTACTGGTGCCTGGACGCGGCATATCGCGCCCTGCGCGGAGTCGTCGGGGTGCACTCGTGCTTCACCGGCGGGGTGACGCCGAACCCGAGCTACGAACTCGTCTGCACGGGCACGACCGGGCACGCGGAGGCGGTCGCGGTCACATTCGACCCCGCAGTGCTGCCCGCGCAGATCGTGCTGGACGCGTTCTTCACGATGCACGATCCGACCCAGCTGAACCGTCAGGGCCACGACATCGGAACGCAGTACCGATCTGCTATGTTCTACGCAGACGACGAGCAGCGCGGTCTCTTCGAAGCCGCACGCGACCGAGCGGCCGAGTGGTGGCCCGGCGAGATCGTCACGAGCATCGAGCCGCTCGGCGTCTGCTATCCGGCGCCCGAGGATCACCAGGACTTCTTCGCGAAGAACCCCACGCAGGGCTACTGCCTCGCCGTGGCGGTCCCGAAGGTGAACAAGGTGCGCGCGGCCTTCGCCGAGTACCTCGTCTGACCGCCCTTGCGGGAAGGCGGTCGGCGACCGCCCACTCGCCCGCAGCTGCGGAACCCGCGCCGATCGGCGAGAGCGACGCGGTCATGCCGCGGCTCGAAATGCGGCGCTCTCCGCGGCGGTGGCGTCCGGCGCACGATCGTCATCGATCGTCTCGTTCGGGTCGCCGGCGAGGGGACCGAGCACGGCTTCGGTCACCTGCTCGCCGCCGATGCGCTTCTCGAAGCTCGAGATGCCCCAGCGCAGATCGTGCCCCAGCGCGTCGGCCTCGATGTCGACCGATGTGCCGCTCTTCCCGTCGCGCTCCCACTGCCTGATGCGGAGGCGGCCGATGACGACCACGCGTTCGCCCTTCCGGAAGGAGGCGAGCGCGTGGTCCGCGAGAGAGCGGAACGCCGTGACGCCGAACCAGTTCGGCTCGAGCTCCACCCACTTCTGCTGCGCGCGATCGTAGCGGCGCTCGCCGCTGGCGACCCGGAACACGCAGAGGCTCACGCCGGTGTTCGTGCTGATGATCCGAGGCTCCGTGGCGATCGTGCCGACGATGCTGACCTGGTTGCTGATCATGAGGTGCTCCTTGCTCTGCGATGTTCACACCGGCGCGCTCGCGCCGGTGACGGGTGTGAGCGGGGGCCCGGTGGCCGTGCGAGCTGCCGGGCCTCCCGGTCTCAGTCTGGGCGGGCGCCGGGCCCCGGGACGCGCGCGGCCGGGATCTGTGGAGAACTCGTGAAAAGCCGTGATTCCGCGGACCGGTGAGCGCCGAATCGGCGCGGGCGACCGCCCGAGGTGCCGACGCCGCGGACTCGCGGGCGCGCTCGGTACACTTGGCGGATGCTCCCCACGCCCTCGGCCGCCTCGCGCGGCACGCGCGCGGCCGCCGTGCGCCGCGGCGCATGCGGGATCCTGATCGCCGCGGCACTCACGGCGTCGATCGCCGGATGCAGCCTGGTCGAGCAGGTGATCCCGGCGCCGCTTCCCGCTCCGGTCATCCCCGATCCGCCGGAGGATCCGCCCGTACTCGTGCCGGGCGGCACCGCGGAGGAGAACCTGCCCTTCTTCACCGAGACGCTTCGCGCCTATGCGCGATCCGACGAGCCGATCGAGGGCCGGCCGATCATCGATGCCCTCGCGCACGCCGGGTTCTCAAAGGAGCTGATGCAGGTGAGCTTCGATCGCACGAAGACGGGCCTCGTGGCCGACAACATCTTCGTCTCGGTGCGGATCGACGACGAGTGCCTGATCGGGCAGTTCCTCACCGGCAATCGAGACGTCACCGCGGAGGCGGCTCCAGCGGTCGGGCCCGATCGAGAGCTGTGCCTGCTCGGAAACACGCGCACCATCGACTGGTAGGTTAGTGAACCATGGCTGAGTACATTTACCAGATGGTCCGAGCCCGCAAGGCCGTCGGCGAGAAGCTGATCCTCGATGACGTCACGATGGCGTTCCTGCCCGGTGCGAAGATCGGCATGGTCGGCCCGAACGGTGCGGGCAAATCGACCATTCTGAAGATCATGGCGGGTCTCGACACGCCGTCAAACGGCGAGGCCGCGCTCGCGCCGGGCTATTCGGTTGGCATCCTGATGCAGGAGCCCGAGCTCGACGAGT
>JAGQTL010000249.1 GCA_020439035.1 Leucobacter sp.
GAGTTCCCGGCCGCGCCGGTCGGCTCCGTCGGCGTCGTGATCGGCGCGACCCTCGACCTGGCGGACTTCGACATCGACACGGGCGGCGAAGCCCTCGCGCCGGCGCTCCCGGTGCTGGCCCCCGGCTTCGGCGCGCAGGGCGCCCGGATCGAGGATGCCGCGGCGATCTTCGGCCGGCTCGGCGTCGCCCTGCTCGCGAACGAATCGCGCAGCGTGCTCGCTGGCGGCCCCGCCGGCCTCGCCGGCCGGGTCCGCGCACGCGCCGACGTCATCGCGCGTGCGCTCTCGGCGTGACGGGAGCGCACGACTCGGGTGCGGCCCGCACGACGGGCACTGACGCAGCCGCCGGTGAGCCACTACATTAGAGGGCGATGACGAATCACGAACGGACCATGCCTCAGGTCGACCGCATTGCCGCGAACCGTGCCGCGATCGCAGCGCGCCGCGCACGCGCCGAGGTGAAGCGCAAGCTGCGCGAGGGGGAGCTCTCGCCGCTCCGCGCGCTCGATGCCTCTGCGGATCCCGACTCGCCGGCCGCCTCGCTGCGCGTCACCGAGTTCCTGCAGACGTTCCCATCGTTCGGGGAGGTCAAGACGGCCCGCACGCTCGAGCAACTCGAAATCTCGCCCCGCAAGCGGCTCGGTGGCCTCGGCTCGCGCCAGCGCGCCCGGTTGCAGGCCTTCGTGCGCGACCGGATCGGCGCCGACGGCGTCGCGCCTCGGCTCACCGTGCTCGCCGGGCCGACCGCCGTGGGCAAGGGCACCGTGGCGGCGTACGTGCGCGACCATTACCCCGAGATCAAGCACTCGGTCTCGGCGACGACGCGCGCCCCACGGCCGGGGGAGCAGCACGGGCGACACTACTACTTCGTCGACGACGAGTCGTTCGACCGGATGCTCGCGGCGGGCGAGCTGCTCGAGTGGGCGACCGTGCACAATTCCTACCGCTACGGCACGCCGCGGGGGCCGGTGCTCGAAGCCGCCGGCCGGGGCGAGACCATTCTGCTCGAAATCGACTTGCAGGGGGCGCGGCAGGTGCGCGCGAGCATGCCCGAGGCGCGCCTCGTCTTTCTCGCGCCGCCGAGCTGGGATGAACTCGTCAAGCGCCTGGTCGGCCGCGGGACCGAAGACGAGGCGGAGCGGGCGCGCCGGCTGGAAACGGCGAAGGTCGAGCTGGCGGCAGCCGACGAGTTCGACGAGGTGATCGTGAACGACGAGGTGCCACGGGCGGCGGCGCGGCTCGTCGAGCTGATCCGGCAGGCCGACGCGCCCTGAACCGCGGCCCCAGGCGGCGAACACTCCCGGCGCCAGGCAGCCTCGACCCGACTGAACCGGTAGCGTTAGTGGGGTGATCCCGAATCTGCTCGCGTACGCGCCCGCGTTCCTCGATGAGCTGAGCGACGCGGTCGCGCTCGACCCGAAGCAGTTCTGGGGCATTCCGCTGGCGTTGACGGGCGCGGCGTTCCTCGCGTTCGGCGCCCAGTACCAGTCGCGCGGGCTCAACAAGGTCGAGCGCATCGTCGGCCTCAGCGCCGGCTCGGGCCTCTCATTCGCGCACATCCTCAACCTGCTTCGGCGGCCGTCCTGGGTCAGCGGAACGCTCATGCTCGGCCTGGCCGTCGTGTTCCAGCTCGGCTCGCTCGCCTTCTCCCCGCTCATCGTCGTGCAGCCGATCGGGGTCGTGGGGCTCGTGATCACCTCGGTCCTGAACTCGCGATTCTCGGGCGTCAGACTCGGAAAACGCGCCAAGACGTCGATCGCCATGTGCGTGGCGGGAATCGTCGTGTTCGTCACCATCGCCGCCTTCACCGCGGCGGATCGCCCGGTCACGGACCAGAAGCTGCTCGTCATCCTGATTCTCTTCGGGGTCGTGTTCGCCACGGCCATCGTCACGTTCCTGCTCGTGCGGCATCGCGCGATCGCGCTCATCTACATCGTCGGCGCCGGCGTGCTCTACGGCTTCGTGGCGACCTTTGCCAAGAGCGTGATCGGCCGCCTGCAGCAGGGCGAATTCGAATGGCTCACCTGGGCCTGCGTCGCGGCGCTCCTCGTGGGCGCCCTCCTCGGCATGCTCTTCGTGCAGAACGCCTACTCGTCCGGCCCGCCCGACCTCGTCGTGGCCGGTCTCACCGTGATCGACCCGCTCGTCGCCGTGCTCATCGGCATCATCGTGCTGCACGAGGCCGCGGGTGCGCCCCCCTGGGCGGTCGTCGGCTTCATCATTTCCGGCGCGGTCGCCGTGGTCGGCGTGCTGGGACTCGCGAAGTTCCACCCGCAGACCGGGCGTTCGGTCCTCGATGCCGAGGGGACAGTTGCCGACGGGACCGTTGCCGAGCCCGGCGGCCGGGATGCGGCGGAGCGCCGGGCGTGATCCGCGCGGCGCGTGATCGACCGCCCCGATCCGCGATTCAGTCGCGCGGAACGTTCCTGCCGGGCCGATAGGCCGAGACGGTCGGGTCATCAGCCACCCAGAACCGCCACGGAAACGCCGAACCGCCGTATTCGCCCGCGACACCGACGCGCGGGCCGCTCGCCACACGCGCCGGCGGGAGCGGACGCGCTGCCGGCTCGAACCCGAACGGCTCGGTGAAGAGGTCGAGCCCGTTGTGCACGGGCCGCGTGATGCCGAGCGCGGTCGCGAGGTTGCCCGGGCCGCGCGCGAGCAGCCGATCGGGGATCGGCGGAGCTCCGGCGCCGTGGGACGCCGCGCGCCGCTTCTCCTCGCGGCGCGCGCGGGCCACGGCTTCGCCGCTCACGATCTCGCCGGCGCGGATCAGCACCCCGGAGGCGATGCCCTCGGGCGAGCAGACGAGGTTGAGTGCGAAGTGGATGCCGTGGCTGAGATAGACGTAGGCGTGGCCCGGTGGCCCGAACATCGAGGCGTTCCGCTCCGTCTTGCGGCTGCGCGAGTGCGACCCGCCGTCGTAGGGCAGGGGAGTGCCGACCCCGTGATACGCCTCGACCTCGGTGATCCGCAGGGCCACTTCGCCGTCGGCGCCGGCGACGGTGAGCATGGCGCCGAGGAGCTGCGGTGCGACCTGGAGCGCATGATCGAGGAAGAGTTCGCGGCTCACGGTTCCAGTATCGCAGCACGGGAAGCCGAGCCGCAGCAGTGGGGCGTGCGGGGCTTGAACCCGCGACCGACGGATTATGAG
>JAGQTL010000250.1 GCA_020439035.1 Leucobacter sp.
CGCTGCTGCACGATATCGGCAAGCCCGCGACGCGCCGTTTCGAGGGCGGCGGCGTGACCTTCCACCACCACGACGTCGTCGGGGCGAAGCTCGCGAAAAAGCGGCTGCGCGAACTGCGCTTTGACAACGACACGATCAAGCGCGTCGCCCGGCTGATCGAGCTGCACCTGCGATTCTTCGGCTACAGCGACCAGCAGTGGAGCGATTCGGCGGTGCGCCGCTACGTGCGCGACGCCGGTGACGAGCTCGAGCGCCTGCACATCCTCACGCGCGCCGACGTGACGACGCGCAACCGCCGCAAGGCCGACCGGCTTGCGCACGCCTACGACGACATCGAGAAGCGGATCGCGGAACTGGCGGAGGCGGAGGAGCTGGCCGCCGTGCGCCCGGAGCTCGATGGCGACGAGATCATGCGGATCCTCGATCTGCCGCCGGGGCCGCTTGTCGGCCGGGCCTACACGTTCCTGCTCGAGCTGCGGCTCGATGAAGGGCCGATCGGCGAGGCGGCCGCGACCGAGCGGCTGCGGGCCTGGTACGCGGAGGTGCGGTGATGGGCGAGGCGAAGATTTCACGCGAAGCTGAGGAGTGGTTCGACGGCGCCCGGCGGGTGCTGTTCGTGCATGCCCATCCCGACGACGAGACGATCGTCACGGGCGGCACTCTCGCGGCCCTCGCGGCGGTCGGCCGCTCCCCCGCGCTCGTGACCCTCACCCGCGGTGAGCGCGGGGAGGTCGTGCCCGGCCCCTTCGCACCGCTGCAGGGCACGACCGGTCTCGGGCCGCACCGGGAGGCGGAGCTCGCGGCGGCCTGTGCGCTGCTCTCGATCGAGGATCACGCCTTCCTCGGCCGCCCCCCGGCACGGGCCGCGGGGCTCGAGCCGCGCGTGTACGAGGACTCGGGCATGGAATGGGGCCCCGATGGCTGGGCGGTGGCCGCGCCCGACGCGCCGCCCTCGGCGCTCACGCGCGCCCCCGCGGTGGAGGCGTTGAACGACCTGCTCGCGCTCGCCGACGAGTGGGGCGTCGACGCGGTCGTGAGCTACGACGAGCGCGGCGGCTACGGCCACCCCGATCACGTCTTCGCGCATCGGGCGGCGCGGGCCGTCGCGCACGGACTCGAGCTGCCGTTCTGGGAGGTGCTCGCGCCCGAGGGAGCGCCGGGCAGCAGCCACGACGAACTCGTGCGCGCTTCGAGCGAGGTGCACGATGTCGAGCCGTGGATCGAGCAGAAGCTCGCGGCGCTCCGCGCGCACGCGACGCAGGTCACCGTCGAGGGTGCGCTCGACAACACGGAGATCGTGCACGTCGGGGGCCAGCGCGAGCCGGTCGGCCGGATCGAGGGCTTCCGGCGCCGCTGAACGGTGCCGCGGTGCCGGCGGTAGGCTGAGACGCACGGCCGGGTGAACCCGGCCGGCCATCCGACTGCGCGGTTCGAGGAGGCACGATGGGCGGATCAGGCCCCGAACCGAGTGCCGGCGGCATCGGCGATGCTGTGCGCGCGTGGGCAGCGGGCCGGGGCGATCCGCGGCCGCGATCCATCCGGCTCGACGCGGCGCGGCCTGCGGCGTCCGATCCCGCGGCGCCCGAACCGACCGATCCACCAGCGCCCGCGCCTCCCGATCCCGCGCCAGCCCTCTCGGAACCGGTGCTTGCTACGCCCGAGCCGCCGGATCCGGCTCCGGTCCCTCCGGCTCCGGCACCTCCGGCTCCGGTCCCTCCGGCTCCGGCCCCGCCCGCTCCCCCTCCTGCGATCCCACCGCCCGCGCCGCCGCCCCTGCCCCCGCCGCCTGCTGCGGCAGGCACCGGCTTCTCGCGTCGCGGGCTCGGCGTCGGCATCGCCGTCGTCATGGCCGCGATCGTGATCGTCGTGGGGGCACTCGTCAGCTTCTTCGGATAGGCCGGAGCCGGGCCGGATCCCACCGGAACCGGGCCAGATCCCACCGGGATCCCGCCCGCGCGGCAATACTGCTAGACTGTTGAGGTTGTCTGCACGCGGGGCGATCCGCAATCGCGCGCGGGCACATGCATAAACACCCTCCTGCCACGGAAATCCCGTGGCCGTATAGTCCGAAGGAGGTGGGTCAGTAATGCATCCGTACGAACTCATGGTGATCCTCGATCCCGGTATCGATGAGCGCACCGTGGCCCCCAGCATGGACAAGTTCCTGGGCGTCATCCGCAATGCGGGCGGCGAGGTCACGAACGTCGACATCTGGGGCAAGCGCCGTCTCGCCTACGAGATCAACAAGCAGGCCGAAGGCATCTACGTTGTCGTCGACTTCACCGCGACCGCCGAGGCGACCGCCGAGCTCGACCGCCAGCTGGGCCTCAGCGAGGCCGTGCTGCGCACGAAGGTGCTCCGCGCCGACGAGCTCATCGCTCAGCGCGCCGCCCAGTCCAAGCGCGACCAGGCCAAGGCCGCTCGCGCCGCGAAGGTCGGCGCCTAGATCATGGCCGGCGAGCCGCTGATCACCGTCGTCGGCAACCTCGTTGCCGACCCCGAGCCTCGCGTGAGCCAGGCCGGCAAGTCGTGGGTGACGTTCCGCATCGCCTCGACCCCGCGCGTGCGCGACCGCCAGACCGGCGATTGGTCGGATGGCGAGCCGCTGTGGCTGGGGTGCCGTGCGTACGGGGAGTACGCCGACAACATCGCCGCCACGCTCACGAAGGGCATGCGCGTCATCGTGCAGGGCCGTCTGACGCAGCGCAGCTACACCGATAATCAGGGGCAGCAGCGCACGTCGCTCGACCTCGAGGTCGAAGAGGTCGGCCCGTCGCTGCGCTTCGCCACGGCCTCGGTCACCCGCGGTCAGTCGCGCGGCCAGGGCGGCGGCTTCGGAGGCGGCCAGCCCTCGGGCCAGTCCAGCTGGGGCCAGTCGGCCCAGCCCGCTCGTGCTGACAACCCCTGGGGCGACTCGGGCAAGCAGCAGAACCAGGGCGGCGGCGACTTCGGCTCGGGCTTCGACGACGAGCAGCCCTTCTAGGCAGTTCCAGGCAACAGGCCGCCCTCGGGCGGCGAGAAACGTTCGCCCCGCATGGGGCAGGAGACGAAAAGAGAATCACAATGGCAGGCAAGTCCAGCGGCGCAGGCCGCAAGCCGGGCCGCGGCAAGAACGCGAAGGTCGCCGCGCCCGCGAAGAAGCAGACCGTGGGCGTCATCGACTACAAGGATGTCGCGACGCTCCGCAAGTTCATCTC
>JAGQTL010000251.1 GCA_020439035.1 Leucobacter sp.
CACCGGCCCGGCGCCCGCCGCGTGCGCCGCGTGCGCCGCAGACCTGAGGATCCGCTCGCGCACCACCTGCGCGTCCCGGAAGCCGAGGTAGGCGAGCACCACTTTGCCGCCCTGCCCGGCCGTCTGCACCTCGACGAGCGCGAGGCCCAGCGCGCGGGCGAGCAGCGGCCGCTGCACGTTGACGCTCTGGATGCGATCGAGGGGTGCCCGCCGGTGCTCGCGGAAAAGCACACCGCCTCGCGATTCCACCGCCTCGTCCGTGATCCGGAACGTGCGGAAGCGCCAGCTCAGCCAGGAGAAGAAGACGATGAGCGCGATCACGGCGAGTACGGCGAGGATCGCGGCGACGGCGAGCCCGCGCTCGTTCAGGTACGCGAAGAGCCCGAGCACATCGCCGCCCTGGACGCCGGGGCCATCGAAGCCGCCGCCGATGTTGTCGGTGACGAAGAGTTCGAGCACGCGATCGCGCAGGTTGGCGACGACGATGCCTACGACGATGATCATTGCGACCCCGCCGCGCAGCAGGGGCGAAAGCGGATGCAGGTGATGCCAGTCGGATTCGGACTCGGCGCCCGGCGGGGGCGCTTCGGGTGCGGGCGTCGTCACAGGCCCGACCGCCGCGTCTCGGCCAGTTCGACCAGGCGATCCCGGAGCGCCTCGGCCTGATCCACCGGCAGCCCGGGAAGGCTCACCCCCGTCGCCGCCGAGGCCGTCACGAACTTGAGCGTCGCGAGCCCGAGCGCGCGCAGCAGGGGCCCGCGCGTGATATCGACGAGTTGCAGACGGCCGTAGGGCACCGCGACCACGCGCTCGAACATGATGCCGCGACGGAACAGGAGGTCGTCGTCCCGCAGCACATAGCCGATCGCGCGCACGCGCCGAAAGGCCAGAACCGCGCTCACGAGCAGCAGCACGACGAGGCCGCCGAGGATCGCGTAGACGAGTGCCGGTGGTCGCCCTGGGGCGACCACCGTGACCACCCCTGCCGCCGCGGCGACCGCCACCGCCCAGAGCAGGTTCATCGCGAGATCGGCCCAGGCATAGCTCGGCGAGACCCGCAGCCACTGCGGTTTGGGCTGCACGAGTTCGGCGTCGGTCGGCCCGGAGGCCCGCCCGGCGGGCTGCCCGACGGGCTGCCCGATCGTCTGCTCAGTCACGGCTCAAGTCTAGGCGGCGAGCCCGAATGCAAGCCCGGGCCGCGGCGGCCCAGCGCGCCTCAGACCTTGCCGTCGGGGTCGTCGAGCTGCGCGAGCTCCTCGGCGGAGATCTTGTTGAAGCCGGTCACCGGCTGCCCCTCGTCGAACGCCGACACCTTGCGGCGGAAACCGCGAGTCAGGATAACCAGGTAGATGAAGCCGATCACCGCCCAGACGATGCCGCCGATCAGCGCGTCGGCGTGCAGGTTCGCCCACAGGATGCCCGTGAGCACCGTGCCGATCACGGGCATGACGATGAAGTTGAAGATGTCCTTCGGCGTGCGGCGGCGCCCCTGCCTGATCGCGAACCAGGCGATCACCGAAATGTTCACGAACGTGAAGGCGATGAGCGCGCCGAAGTTGATGAAGGCGGCAATCATCTCGAGCGTGAACGCGACCGCGAGCATGCAGATGGCGCCGGTCAGCACGATGTTGAACGTCGGCGTATGAGTCCGCTTGTTGATGAAGCCGAAGACCCGCTTGGGCAGCACGTTGTTGCGGCCCATCACGAGCAGCATGCGCGAGACCGACGCGTGCGAGGCGAGGCCCGAGGCGAGCGTGGCGCAGAAGCCCGCAGCGGTCAGGGTCGCCTGCAACCAGTTACCGCCGACCGCGTGGCCGATGAGCGGCAGCGTGCTGTCCTCGATGAACTGCATGTCGCCGCCGGGCGCGAACTCCTGCCAATCCGGGAACCGCAGCTGCGTGAAGTAGCCGGCGACCAGGAAGATCGCGCCGCCGAGGAGCACCGTGAGCAGGATCGCGCGCGGCACGATCTTCGGGCTGCGCGCCTCCTCCACGTACATGGTCACCGCGTCGAAGCCGATGAACGAGAAGCAGACGATGGTCGCCCCCATCAGCACGGCCCCAGTGGTCACCCCGTCGTGGAAGAACGGCTGCACGAGGTTGATCGAGCCGGTCGCCTCCGCCTGCGCGAGCTGCGCCCACACCATGACGACGAAGACGATGATCACGATGATCGAGAAGACGAGCAGGATCATGTTCACGCTCGACGTGCCGCGCATCGTGAGGTAGATGATGCCGGTCGTCAGCACGCAGTAGGGGATCACCCAGAACCAGCCCGGAATGCCCGAGGTCTCGGGCGGGAAGATCGCCTCGAGGTAGCTCCGGATGATCAGGCAGTTCACCATCGGAAGCAGCATGTAGTCGATCAGCGAGGTCCAGCCCACCATGAACCCGACATTCGGGTGGAGCGACTCGCGCACATAGGTGTAGGCCGAGCCCGCGCTCGGGATCGCCCCCGACATCTTGCCGTAGCTGACCGCCGTGAACATCATC
The DNA here is from genome assembly GCA_020439035.1 of Leucobacter sp. GTDB lineage: Bacteria > Actinomycetota > Actinomycetes > Actinomycetales > Microbacteriaceae > Leucobacter. The sequence continues at coordinate 2,493 of JAGQTL010000251.1, forward strand.
ACGATGAGGGCGACGAGATAGGCGAGCGGCACCACGTTGTTGGTATCGCGCGCCACCATGCCGAAGGTGTCGAACACCACCGTCGGGGTCATGTACCCGAGGCCGAGGCCGACGATCGCCCAGAGGCCGAGGTTGCGCTTGAGCGTCGCGCGTTCGGCGGAAACCACTGCGGGGCCGGTCATGTTCTCTCCGTTCGACATGCGGCGCCGTCATTGGCGCCCTCCTACCGCCCCGCGAGCGCGAGGAGGCAGTGAGCATCATTATGGCCCGAATCAGACGCCCTCGACAGCTTCGTCACCGGGTTTATCCGGTTCCTCCTGTTCGGGCTCGCCGTTGCTCGGTGGTACGCGACAGAGAAGTTCGGCGATCGTGCCGCACACGGCGAGCACCACACCCGCGACCAGCACGAAGAGCATGGGCAGCCAGGTGGCCGCGGGCGGCGGCACGCTGCGGGTGAGCACCTGCAGGATCGAGCCGGCACCGAGCCCGGCGAAGAGCGCGCCGGCGAACTGCCCAGCCCGCGCGCCGGCGAGCAGGCGCACGGCGTGGAACGGATTGACCGGGCGACGTCCCGGGCGCTGCTCGGCCCGCTGTCGCACCGCCGTGCGCAGCAGGATCGCGAGCACAAGGAGCACCGCGGCGATCACGAGCAGCGTCGCGGCGAGCGTCAGCGGCGGCACGAGCGGCGGCGCTCCCCGGGAGGAGCGCATCATCTGCAGCAGCAGGCCGACGGCGACCCCGCCGGCCGCGAATGCGAGCACGGCGAGCGGCGAGGTGCGCTGCATGTTCATGCCGGCTCGCCGCCCTCGGCCCGCCCGGTCGACGGCGGCGCTCCCGACGACTCCGCGCCGCCCAGGGGGCGGGTGGTGTCGCCGATCCGGCGCAGCAGATCCTCGACACGGCCGTGGCCCATCAGCACGGCGCTCGGGTCGAGCGCGAGCCAGGGCGAGAGCACGAAGTCGCGCTCGTGCGCGCGCGGGTGCGGCACGGTGAGGCGCTCGTCCTTCACCACACGGCCGCCGTAGAGGATCAGGTCGATGTCGAGCGTGCGATCGCCCCAGCGCGCGCCGCGCACGCGGCCGTGGCGGGCCTCGACGGCCTGCAGCAGGTCGAGCAGGGCGTGCGGGCTCAGCGTCGTCTCGGCCAGCGCGACGCCGTTGAGGTAGCGGGGAGCGTCCGGGTCCTCGCCCTCGACGCGCACCGCGACGGTGTCGAGCAGCGGCGACACCGCGACCAGCTCGACCCCCTCCGCGGCGGCGAGGTCGCGGGCCGCGGCGAGCAGCGTGGCCTCGCGGTCGCCGAGGTTGGCCCCCAGCGCCACGACGGCGCGGGTCACGCCCGGCCCCGGGTGATCGTGACGGTGACGTCGTCGAACGGCACCGTGATCGGCGCGTGCGGCTTGTGCACGGTGACCGTCGTCTCTCGGACGGCGGCGAAGCCGAGCGCGACGTCGGTTTTTTTTTTT
>JAGQTL010000018.1 GCA_020439035.1 Leucobacter sp.
TGCTCGTCGTGCCCTGGTCGATCGCGACCGTGTGGTCCGCTCGGCCGGCCCGAGTGCCGGTCGACGTGCGGTCTGCCGTGTCCTGCGCTGCCATAGGCCGAGCCTACCGCCGGGAGCCGGATGCGGATGATTTCTACTTCTTGCAATAAGTACGCTTTTATTCAGTCTCTACGACTTGTAGACTAGAAGTACGACGAGAGGGGTGCGACGATGGCAACGAGCTTCGCCGAGCGGGACACGGCAACCGTCAACGCCAAGGGGCAGATCACGATCCCGAAGCATCTGCGCGACGAACTCGCGCTGGCCACCGGTGACGAGGTTCGCCTGATCGCAGCACCGGGCAATCGATTGATGCTCGTGCCCCGGAATACCGGCCTCGAAGATCTCTTCGGCTCGATCAAGAGCCCCTATGGGCGGCCGCTGACGCTCGAAGAACTTGAGAACGCTGCTGCTGACGGGTGGGCTTTCGGTGAACCCGACGACACCGAGGCGCTTGAGTACGAACGGGGTACTGATGCACGCGCCGCCTAGCTCGCTGCCCGGCCCGCCCGGCATGATCGGGATCGACACGAACGTGCTTCTGCGCACCTTCATCGGCGATGGAGACCCGCACGAACCGGCAGCCATCGCCGTCTTCCAAGGACTGAGCAAGACGGAGCCGGGATTCATTACGCAAGCCACACTCGTCGAGTTCTACTGGATGCTGCGTCGCGGATACCGTCGTTCGAAAGCCGAATGCCTGAACATCATCAACCGGCTCGCCATGTCGCCGGTCATCGAATTCGATGACGGAGAAGGCGTCATCCGCGCGCTCCTGCTCGCCGAAGACGGGGCCGACTTCCCAGACGCACTCATCCATACGACCTTCGAGCAGTTCCAATGCGCGGAGGCGGTCACCTTCGATCGGAAGGCCGCGGAGCGCCTCGGCTGGCGGCTCATCGGCGGCGACGAGGCGGCTTGAGCGCGGCGGGCGTCGGACAGCATCGCTTCCGGTGTCCGCTGTGTGCTGCGCCGTCACAGGCGATCGTGTGCGGAGTCCCGCACGCATTCCGCCTCGGCGACCAGATCGACCAACCGCCGCTTCCAGTCGGGCAGATCCTCTGAGATCGTCAGCCACGTCATCGCGCGATCGATCTGGTCGTACTGGTGAATGATGAAGTTGCGGTTGGCCACGGCGAGTGCCCACTCGACCCCGTCGGGTGCGCGAAGTTCGAGCTTCGAAAGACGGTTGGCCGATTCCCCGATCTTCATCATGAGCGAATCGCCGGCCTCTTGGAGAAGATCGTCTCCGAGATAGACCTCCATGCCCCGATCCACGATCTCCTCGACTCGGGTGATCCACGTCCAGAGATGCAGGAGCTCTTTGGCCACCCGGATATCCATCACAGCAGCACCGCATCGCGTTGAATATCAGCGTCCAAACCAGGCTGCAGGGCGGCCGTGGAGACGAGATCGATCTCACGCCCGAGAATCTGCTCGATCTCCAGCTTGAATCGCATGAATGAGAATGACGACGTGCCCATCGGCGCCTCGACGAGAAGGTCGATATCGGATCGCCGATCAGCGGTTCCGCGCGCGACGGAGCCGAAGACCGCGAGCCCCGTATACCCCTGTGATTCAGCCACCGACTTCAGGACCGGAACCGCCGCTTCGAGTAGGAGCTCGGGATGGGCCTTTCGAAGTACCTCGCCCGCAGAGAGCTGCTGACTTACGGCCGATTGGCTGATGCCGAGTGCCGTGGCGATCTGCCGCTGAGTCATCCCATCCGAGACCATCGCGCGGAGCGCGATCAACCGCCGAAGCCGCGCGACCTCGGCGGCGCGCTCAGCGCTACGGTACTCGTGAACCATAGTCATAAGGCAAGCTTATCAACGTCCCCGAGTTCACCGGCGAAGTAGACTGGACCCCATGCCCGAAACCCTGCGCCTCGCCTCCGTCAACGTGAACGGCGTGCGCGCCGCGTTCCGCAAGGGCATGGGCGAGTGGCTCGAAGGCCGCGGCGTCGACGTGCTCGCCATGCAAGAGGTGCGCGCCGACGATGCGCACCTCGACGAGCTGTTCGGCAGCGTCGAGTCGAGCGGCTGGCACATCCTGCACGATCCCTGCGAGATCAAGGGCCGCGCGGGCGTCGCGATCGCGAGCCGGGTGCCGGCCGTCGCGCACCGGACCGGCCTCGGCGCGCCCGACGCGCAGGAGTCGATCCAGTCCTCCGGCCGCTGGCTCGAGGCCGACTTCGAGCTGGGCGGCACCCCCGTCACGGTGATCAGCAACTACACGCACTCGGGCGAGGTCGGCACCCCGCGCCAGGAGGCGAAGTGGGCGTTCCTCGACGCGATGGGCGCGCGCATGAACGAGCTGGTCGACGAGCGCGAGCTCGTCGCCATCGTCGGCGACTTCAACGTGGGCCACCGCGAGCTCGACATCAAGAACTGGCGCGGCAACGTGAAGAAGTCGGGCTTCCTGCCCCGCGAGCGCGCCTACTTCGACCGCTTCTTCGGCCCCCGCGGCGAACTGGTCGCGGGCGTCGACGGCAGTGAGGCGCCCGGCTTCGGCTGGGTAGACGTCGGCCGCCGCTGGGCCGGCGAGGTCGACGGCCCCTACACCTGGTGGTCGAACCGCGGGCAGGCGTTCGACAACGACACGGGCTGGCGGATCGACTACCACGTCGTCACCCCCGGCCTGGCCGAGCGTGTCGAGAACTACGCTATCGACCGCGCGGCCGCGTACGACGAGCGATGGTCGGATCATGCGCCCGTGGTCGTCGACTACCGCCTCGGCGCCCGGCCCTGACGGCGTCGCACTGCGTGGCGTCGCCCCCAACCCGTCACGCTGCGTGGCATCGCCTCCCACCCGTCATCCTGCGCGTGAGTCGCAGGATCTCCCCGAACCAGACATAGATTCTGCGATCCGCTTCGCGGCCGCAGAATGACGAGAAACACAACGGCCGCCCGCGGCCAGGAGACACCATGATCCCCCACACCAAGCCCGTAATCTTCAGCGGCATGCAGCCGTCGAGCGACTCGCTGCACCTCGGCAACTACATCGGCGCCCTCAGCCAGTGGACGCAGATGCAGGACAGCTTCGACGCGTTCTTCTGCGTCGTGAACCTCCACGCGATCACCGTGCCGCAGGATCCCGCCGACCTGGCCGAGCGCACCCGCGCCACCGCCGCCCAGTACATCGCGGCGGGCATCGACCCCGAGAAGTCGACGCTGTTCGTGCAGTCGCACGTGCCGGCCCACGCCGAGCTCGCCTGGGTGCTGAACACGCTCACCGGCTTCGGCGAGGCGAGCCGCATGACGCAGTTCAAGGACAAGTCGCAGAAGCAGGGCGCCGACGCCGCGTCGGTCGGCCTCTTCACCTACCCGATCCTCATGGCCGCCGACATCCTGCTCTACCAGGCCGACTCGGTGCCGGTGGGCGAGGATCAGCGCCAGCACGTCGAGCTGACCCGCGACCTGGCGATGCGCTTCAACAGCCGCTTCGGCGAGACGTTCACGATCCCCGAGGCGCAGATCCAGAAGGGCACGGCGAAGATCTACGATCTGCAGGATCCGAGCTCGAAGATGTCGAAATCCGCCGAGACCGAGGCCGGCCTCATCAAAGTGCTCGACGATCCCGCCGTGACGCGCAAGAAGATCATGCGCGCGGTCACCGACGCCGACGGCGAGATCCGCTACGACCGCGAGGCGAAGCCCGGAGTGTCGAACCTGCTCACGATCTACTCGGTGCTCACCGGCCGCATGGTCGAGTCGATCGAGCGCGAGTTTGCGGGCCGCGGCTACGGCGACCTGAAGAAGAGCCTGGCCGAGGTGGTCGAGGAGACGTTCACGCCCGTGCGGGATCGAACGAACGAGCTGCTGAGCGACCGCGCCGAACTCGACCGCCTGCTCGAGCGCGCTGCGGATCGCGCGAACGAGGTGGCGTCGGCGACCCTCGCCAAGGTCTACGACGCGATGGGGCTGCTGCGCCGCTGATCGGGGCCGCGGTTTCGAGAGAGGATCACCTGCGGCCCGCGGGCGCGCAAGTTCCCACCCTGACCGAGCCCGCGCTCACCGCCGCGCGACTTTGCCCGACCTCGTGTACGACTTCCCGGCCGCGAGGTAGTTCTTCTTCGTCGCCGTGACCCGGAGCTTGATCTTCTTGCCCTGGTCCGCCGACTTCAAGGTGTAGGTCTTGCCGGTCGCGCCCGAGATCTTCTTCCCGTTGCGATACCACTGATACCTCAGCTTGGCGCCGCCCGGCACGGTCTTCGACACCTTGGCCGCGAGCTTCTTCCCGACCTTCAGCGAGCCCGTGTACTTCACCGCGCCGATCCTCACCGGCACCGTCACGACCGTGCCCGACTTCGTGTACGTGGCCGTGACCGAGGTGTAACCGGCCTTGGACGCGTTGACATTCAGCTTCAGCTTCTTGCCGATATCGGCGGTCACGACCTTGTACGTCTTGCTCGTGGCACCCGCGATCTTCGCGGTGCCCCGGTACCACTGGTACCTCAGCTTCGCGCCGCTCGGCGTCACCTTGCCCACCTTCGCGGTGAGGGTCTGCCCGACCTTCAGCGAGCCCGTGTAGCTGAGCGAGGCGATCGTCGCCTTCGGCGCCGACGGTGCGGGCGGGCCCGCAACCGTCGCGGGGGTGCCCCAGTCGGGGTTCATCTTCTTGCCCGCCCCGCTCGTGACCTGGAGCTGGCCCGTGCCATCGTCACGGGAGCGCCAGAGCTGGTAGTCGCCCGCGTTCCCGGCCTTGTCCGTGACGAAGACGAGCGAGGTGTCGTCGGGCGAGAAGGCACTCTGCATGGCCTGCCGGCCGGGGAAGGCCAGAACCTGGAAGTTGGCCTCGGGGCCCGGCTGGTTTTCGCCGACGCGCACGACATACTCGTTCGTACCCCGGCTGAAGGTAATTCGCGAGCCGTCGTGGCTCACGGCGACCGCCTCGTCGTTGTAGCCGTAGCTGAGCTCGCCCTCATCGACCCAGACACCGCCGTCATACGACGTGCGCCAGATGTGGTTGTCGTCGGGGAACGCGGGAGTATAGATGTTGCTGTAGAGCACCGCGCCGTTGGTATCGACCGCCGGATCGTAGCCCTCGACCACGAACTCCGGGTTCGGGGCAGCGATGGGCGAGCGGTAGATCTTCGTCGTACCGGCTGCCGTGCCCGTGAAGAACAGGGCGGTGCCGTCCGGCGACCAGGCCGGCTTCGACCACGTCGTGCCGCCGCCCGACGCGACCGTGACGGGCGTGCCCGTTCCGTCTGCGTTCATCACCTTGACCTCGCCGCCCTGCTCCCAGGCGATGCGGGTGCTATCGGGCGACCACGCCGGGAAGCCGTCGAACACGGTGTTCCGGGTCAGCTGCACCTTGCCCGTGCCGTTCGGCTTGATCGCGAAGATCTCGGCGTCGCCGTCTTCGTCGCTCTGGTAGACGATGTACCCGGTCTTCTGCACCGGGGTCGCGCCGGGGCCGCCGTACGGGTCGGCCTCGCCGGCGACCGCGTCGCGCAGCAGGTCGACGATCTGCTCGCGCGCGTCGAGCATGGTGCCCGCACCGTGGCCGTCCTTCGCCCAGGTCGCGCTGAACATGTTGGGATATGCCGTGGCAAGGATCGCGTCGAGCTGCGCGCCGAGGCCGCGGTCGCGCAGCTCGACGAAGTACTCGTAGTCCTCACGGCCGTCGCGCATGCGCTTCAGGCGGATGGATTCGATCGGGATGTCGCTCGTGCCGCCGATCTCGCTGGGCGTGCCCGGGTAGAAGAGCGTGCCGTCGCCGTTCGCTCCCTCGTAATACAGGCCGCCCGTGTCCCACGCCGTCTCCAGCAGCTCGTCGGTGGACCAGTAGAGCTCGCCCTGCAGGTTCCAGCGCTCGAGCTGCCACGGCATCACCCGCGCCTGGTTGGCCGGCGCGTCGACCTGGTAGCTCGGCGAGCCGATGCCGTAGGAGCCGAGACTCGAGTTCGGCGCCGGCTCGTTCGCCGGGTTGGCCACCGGGTACGTCCAACTGATCGACGGGTCCAGGCCCTGGCAGTAGCTCGCGTCGCACGCGGTCGCGAGCCACACCTCGTTGCCCGCGTTCACCCACGGGTCGTAGCTCGGCCGGGTGCTCGCGCCGCCGGCCGGGTTCAGCCGGTGGAAGTAGGGCACGAGCGTCGTGACATTCGCGATGTCGCTCCCGTAGCCGGTGCTCAACCAATCCGCGTAGGTCGACGTGACAAGCGCCGGGCGGTTCCAGGCCGCCTGCGCCACGTCGAGCGACGTCTTGCATTTGCCCCAGAGGACGCCGCTCGAACCTCCTTCGTCGCAGCCGTACCAGATGAAGCGATCCGACCAGTCCTTGCCCGGCTGCGTCGCCTTCGCCTGCCACTGCGACGCGCAGGTCGCGCCGCAGTGGAAATCCGCGTACGCGTACGCCGACACCTTCGTCAGCACCGGCTGATCGAGGTTCCAGCCGGCGTCGGCCGGGTAGTTCGCGGTGCCGAGGATGAGCGGGGCCTCGAACTTCTCCGTCCAGTCGGCGCCGGCGTAGAAGCCCGGGCCGTCGCTGTAGAGCAGGCCGAACCCGTTGGATTGCGTCACCCGGTTCTCGAGCCCCATGCGGGTGTAGAGCGAGTTGAGCGTCGCGCGCTTCGCCTTGTCGGCGCCGCAGTCATTGGAGTTGGTGTGCGCCTTGCAGATATGGCTCCTACCATTCGACGACACCATGAACACCTGGTTCAGGCTCGACGTCGCGGGCATCGTCCAGTTCAGCACCTCGAGGTCCACGTCGATGGATGTGCTGCCACCCGCCGTGCTCACGACGATCTCGTCAGCATAGGTGCCCGACGGCTGGTCGTAGGGCACGAAGACGTCGACCCACACCGCCCACTTCTCGCCCGACGGCACCGTGAACGGGAACGCGTTGCGCTTCTGGTTGTAGATCTGGTCGCGGTCGGGGATCAGCGGATCGGGCCAGCGCCCGTACGGGCTCCAGCTGTTGTTCGGCCCGTCGGACTCGAGGTCGCTCGGCTGGGGGCTCAGACCGGTGCCGTTCGCCACGGTGTAGAAGCGCTCAAGGTAGACCCCGGTGGTGCCCCAGCCGAACAGGTCGTTCGACACGCTCGTGACGGTCGCGGGCCCGGTGACCACGAGCTGGAACGACTCGTACTCGCCTCGGGCCGCGACGAGCGACGCGCTGTTGGTCAGCGCACCCGACGGCGTCTCGGTCGGCCGCACGACGGTGAGCGAGTCCGCCACCTGCACGGCGGGGCCGGCGGCCGCGGCCGGCTGCGTCGGCATCAGCAGCGCGAGCGGGGTGAGCGCGACGGCCAGCAGCATCGCGAGCGCGGAACGCCGCCGTCGCGGCGGAAACGGACTCTCTGAACTCTGGAGTGTGGCCTTCAGCAGAGTGGTCATGATGCGATCCTCTCCGCACGCTCCCTTGCGCGCGGTTTCGCAGAAGTCTAAGCTACGCTCGCGATTTGCGGAAACTCGCGAGGGCGGCACTCGCTCCCACCGACCCGCACGCGCGGGCTGCCGGCCGAGGCTCGGCACTCAGCCGCCGGCGCGATTCCAGAGCGCCGTGTAGTCGTGGCCGAGGGCGATCACGAGACGGCGCAACGCGGGCAGCGAGAGGCCGATCACGCAGCTCGGCGCCCCCTCGATCCGCTCGATGAATGCGCCGGCCAGGCCGTCGATCGCGAAGCCGCCCGCGAGCTCCAGCGGCTCCCCGCTCGCGACGTACGCCGCGAGCTCCGCGTCGCTCACGTCGGCGGAGAGGGTCACGGTCGCCGTGTCGACCGCGCCGGCCGCGCCGCGTACCGCCCCGCCCGTGCAGTCGATGAGCCAGTGCCCCGAGTGCAGCACGCCGCTCAGCCCGCGGTGCTGCTTCGCGCGCGCCAGCGCGATCTCGGGCACGTGCGGCTTGCCGAGCGTCTCGCCGCCGAGCAGAAACGCCGAGTCGCCGCCGAGCACGAGCCCGTCGATCTCGCCAGTGCCGGGTGAATCAGGGGTGCCTGGCCCGTGCCGCCGCACAACGTCCTCCGCCTTGAGCCGGCCGAGGTACTCCGTGAGCTCCGAGGTGGTCAGCGCGCGGCCGAGCTCGGCCTCGCGGGCCGCGACCTCCGCCTCCTCGTCGACGTCGGGCGAGAAGCAGATCGGTTCGATGCCGGCACCCCGCAGCACCGCGAGGCGGGCCGGCGAGGTCGAGGCGAGATAGAGGCGCATGCCCCCAGCCTATTCAGCGCCGGCGGATCCGTTCCGTGGGTTTACGGGCCGCGATGGCGCACCGTGGATACAAGCTGCCACTGCGAGCCGCCGGGGCCATGCCGGTCGCGAGTTCTCTCAGTGGGTTCACGGCGTCCGCCGCCGCAGGGTCAGCGAGGCGAGGCCGAGCGCGGCCACGACCACGGCGGCGATCACGATCATCGGCCGCGCGAGCTCCCACCCGGCCTCCCCCGACGCCACCGCGTTCACCGCGTCGACCGCGTAGCTGAGCGGCAGCCAGTCGGAGATCGCGTGCAGCGCATCGGGCATCTGATCGCGCGGCATGAGCAGCCCGCCCACGAGGATCTGCGGGAACACGAACACCGGCATGAACTGCACCGCCTGGAACTCGGTGCGGGCGAAGGCACTCGCGAGCAGGCCGAGGCCCGTGCCGAGCAGCGCGTCGAGCACCGCGACGAGGCCCAGCTGCCACACGGGCCCCTCGATCTCGAGCCCGCAGACCAGCACGGCGAAGGCGACCGTGACGAGCGCCTGCACGATCGCCGCCGCACCGAACGCCAGCGCGTAGCCGACGATGAAGTCGCCCTTTCCGAGCGGCGTGGTCATGAGGCGCTCGAGCGTGCCCGACCGGCGCTCGCGCAGCGTCGTCACCGAGGTGATGACGAACATGAGGGTGAACGGGAGGAGCGCAAGGATCGGCCCCCCGAACTGGTCGAAGGCGCCCGGTTGCTCGTCGAAGAGCCACGCGAAGAGGCCGAGGAACACGCTCGGCATGAGCAGCAGCAGCGCGATGGATCGCGGATCGTGGGCCAACTGCATGAGCACGCGGCCCGCGGTCGCGAAGGATCGCCGCGCGGTCATCGGCGGCCCCCATTCGTCGCGGCCGGATCCAGCTCCGCAACCTCCGCACCCGCCGCCGGATCCGCGCTCTGCACCACCGCGAGGAACGCGGCCTCGGCGTCGTCGGTGCCGGTCGCGGCCAGCAGTTCGCCGGGCGCGGTATCGGCGAGGATGCGGCCCTCGCGCATCAGGAGCAGCCGGTCGCACCGGAGCGCCTCATCCATCACGTGGCTGCTCACAAACAGCGCGGTGCCCTGCTCGGCGAGGCGGTGGAAGAGGCTCCACAACTCGGCGCGGAGCACCGGGTCGAGCCCCACGGTCGGCTCGTCGAGCACGATCAGCTCGGGCTCGCCGAGCAGGGCCGCCGCGAGCGAGACGCGGTTGCGCTGCCCGCCGCTCAGCGCGTCGATGCGGTGATCCGCCTGCGACTGCAGCCCGACCAGCTCGATCACACGCCCCGCATCGCCCTTCGGCGCGCCCACCACGCGCGCGAAGTAGCTCAGATTCTGCCGCACCGTGAGGTCGTCGTACACCGATGCCGCCTGCGTCGCGTAGGCGACGCGGCGGCGCAGCGACCGCGCACCGGCCGGCTCGCCGAGCACACGCAACTGCCCGGTCACGCCCGCCTGCACGCCCACGATGGCGCGCATGAGCGTGCTCTTGCCGCAGCCCGACGGGCCGAGCAGGCCGGTCACCCGGCCGCGCGGCACCTCGAGGTCGATGCCGTCGAGCACCGTGCGATGGCCCCGGCGGACCGTAAGGTTCGCGGCCGACACCGCCGAACTCTTCGTCATGGAACGAATCTACGCCTCGCGGGTGCCCGCCGGGCACTGACGAGTCGATTCACCGGAGCCCCTCAGGTTCTGCGGGCGCGATCGCTGCGCTCGCGATCGCTGCGGGCACGCTCCCGGCGGCGTCCCCGCCGGCGGATGCGAGAATGGTCGGCATGTCTGAATCCCGCGCGCTGCAGGTCGGCGACCTGATCGAACTCGACGTCACCGGCATCGCTCACGGCGGCGTCTGCGTGGCCCGGCACGAGGGGCGCGTCGTGTTCGTCGCCGACGCGATCCCCGGCGAGCGGGTGCGCGCCCTGGTGACCGAGGCGCGGAAGAAGTCGTTCGCCCGCGCTGCGACGGTCGAGGTGCTCGCGCCCTCCCCGGATCGCCGGCCGCACGTGTGGCCCGAGGCCGCACTCGAGCGCGCGCCCGAGGATCGCGCCGGTGGCGCGGAGTTCGGCCACATCGCCCTGCCCCGCCAGCGGATGCTCAAGGCCGAGGTGCTCGCCGACGCGCTCCGCCGGTTCGGCGGGCTGAGCGACGCGGAGATCTCGCAGGCAGCCGCGAACGGCGGATCGAGCGCCGGGCTCTCGGTCGAGCCGGCCCCCGGCGACGACGAGGCGAACGGCCTCGGCTGGCGCACCCGCGTGCGCCTGCACGTCGACGAGGCCACGGGCGAGGTGGGGCCCTACGCGGCGCGCAGCCGGCGGGTGATCCCGGTCGCGTCGCTGCCGCTGGCCGTCGACGGCGTCAACGCGATCGCGCCGCTCGACGAGCGCATGCCCGACGTCGCCACGGTCGAACTGATCGCGCCGAGCGCCGACGATCCGCGCATGCTGCTCGGCTACACGGGCGAGCGCGCCCGCGCCGGCGAGAATGACCGCGTGCGCGAGGCGGTGAGCGGCCACGAGCTGCTCGTGCGCGCCGGCGGCTTCTGGCAGGTGCACCGCGCCGCCCCGACCGTGCTGTTCGAGGCCGTGCGCGAGGCGATCCTCCATCTCATCGAGGCGGGGCGCTTCGATCCGGCCGCGGGCAACCTCGACCTCTACGGCGGTGCGGGGCTGCTCGCCGCGGCGATGGCGGATGCCGCGGGGCCGGGGCTCAAGGTCACGACCGTCGAGGCGGACGCGGCAGCGACGGACGACGCGGCCGAGAACCTGGCGGATCACGTCGGCGCGCTCGCCGTCACCGCCCGCACCGACGCGCACCTGACCGAGCTCTTGCGGGCCCCGGCCCCCGTGCGCGAGCGGCTGCGCCGGGCCACCGTGGTGCTCGATCCGCCGCGCTCGGGTGCGGGCGGCGAGGTGTGCGCGCAGCTCGGGGAGCTCGCGGCGGCGAACCTCGTGTACGTCGCGTGCGACCCCGTGGCGCTCGCGCGCGACACCGCAACGCTGCGCGGGCACGGCTACGAGCTCGGCTCGCTACGGGCGTTCGACCTGTTCCCACACACGCATCACTTCGAGGCGATCGCCGTATTCACCCGCGCGTGAGCGGGTGCTCGACCATGCCGGGCTCGATCCCGGCGGCCTCGGCTGCGTCGAGCAGGTCGTCCTCGCTCAACCGCGGCTTGCGACCCGATCCGATCGCGAAGCCGAACGCGGCCGACGCGAGCGTGAGCGCGATGATGCCGAGCGGGTTGCAGAGCGCGATCGACAGCTCGTTCCAGAGTTCGCCGCCGACGTGGCCGAGGATCGACAGCAGCTTGCCGTCGACCACGTCGGGCACGGTGAAGCCGAAGCCGAGGGCGCAGACCCAGGAGAGCACGGTCGTGATGTAGACGGCGCGCTTGATCGGGCGGCCCCGCGACTCGGCGACGACGATGCGGCGCAGCGCCCACAGGAGCAGGATCAGATACGGCAGCGCGATGAGCAATGCGTACCACCACATCAGCTCCCCGTCGATGCCGAACAGCACACGGCCGAAGGCCATCCAGACGGCGAAAACAACGCTCACAAGGGCATAGACCAGATTTCGCGCAGTCACATCTATGATGGTAGTCTTCTACGGTTGCCTTCGCACGACGGCAGCGCGCCCCGATAGCTCAGTGGTAGAGCACTTCCATGGTAAGGA
>JAGQTL010000252.1 GCA_020439035.1 Leucobacter sp.
TCGAGAACTTCGCCGAGCTGCGCGCGGAACTCGACGCCGATGGCATCGAGCTGCTCAGCGAGACCGACACGGAGGTGGTCGCCGCGCTGCTCGGCCGCGAGATCGCGCGGATGGGAGACCTCGAGACGGCCTTCCGCGCCGTCGTGAAGCGGCTGCACGGAACGTTCACGCTGCTCGCCATCCACGAGTCGGCGCCCGACACCGTGATCGCTGCTCGCCACAACTCGCCGCTCGTGGTAGGCCTCGGCGAGGGCGAGAACTTCCTCGGCAGCGATGTCGCCGCGTTCATCGAGCGCTCGCGTCGAGCGGTGGCGGTCGAAGAGGACAACATCGCGATCATCACCCCGGACAGCGTGCGCATCACCGACTTCGCCGGCGATCCGGTCGCGTTCGAGGAGTACGAGGTCGCGTGGAACGCCGATACGGCGGAGAAGGGCGGCTGGCCCTCGTTCATGGCGAAGGAGATCACCGAGCAGCCGGAAGCCGTGGCGAACACGGTGCGCGGCAGGGTGATCGAGCCCGACGGCGAAGCCCGCGTCGAGATCCCGGAACTCGCGGAACTCGGCGACGACCGACTGCGGGCGATCGACCGCATCGTCATCGTCGCGTGCGGCACCGCGTCCTACGCGGGGCAGATCGGCGCCTACGCCATCGAGCAGTGGGCGCGCATCCCGGTCGAGGTGCAGCTGAGCCACGAGTTCCGATACCGCAACCCCGTGCTGACGGAGCGCACCGCGGTGATCTCCGTCAGCCAATCGGGCGAGACGATGGACACCTTGATGGCGGTGAAGTACGCGAAGGCTCGCGGCACGCTCAACATCTCGGTCTGCAACACGCAGAGCGCCACGATCCCGCGCGAGAGCGACGCGGCGGTGTACACGCATGCGGGCCCGGAGGTGGCGGTCGCCTCGACGAAGGCGTTCACCGCGCAGATCACCGCGCTCTACCTGATCGGCCTCCACCTCGGGCGGGTGCGCGGAACGCTCGACCCGGCCGATGAGTCGGCGGCGCTCCGATCCTTCGACGAACTCCCGGCGGCCATGAGCGCGGCGGTGGCGACCCACGAGCAGGTCGCGCAGCTCGCGCACTGGATGGCCGACACGCGCTCGGTGCTGTTCCTCGGCCGGCACGTTGGCTATCCCGCGGCGCTCGAGGGCGCGCTGAAGCTGAAGGAGATCGCCTACATCCACGCTGAGGGCTTTGCGGCGGGCGAGCTCAAGCACGGGCCGATCGCGCTCATCGACCACGGCCAGCCGGTGTTCGTGCTCGTGCCGAGCCCGCGCAAGGCGCCGACCATGCACTCCAAGGTCGTGTCGAACATCCAGGAGATCCGGGCCCGCGGCGCCCGGGTCATCGCGATCGTCGAGGTCGGCGACACCGCGGTGCTGCCCTACGCCGACGACGTGATCCGGCTGCCGCTCACCGACGCGCTCTTCGAGCCGCTCGTACAGATCGTGCCGCTGCAGTGGTTCGCCCTCGAGCTCTCCACTGCCAAGGGGCTCGACGTCGACCAGCCGCGCAACCT
>JAGQTL010000253.1 GCA_020439035.1 Leucobacter sp.
CTTCGCCACGAGGTTCATGCCGTCGCGCAGCGACGTGACGGCGAGCAGGTCGGCGGCACGGTAGTGGTCGCTCAACCCCTCGGCGCCGAGGTGCTCGAACCGCTGCACGAGCGGCGGGGCGCCCGTGCCGCCGAACTCCCGGAGCAGCGCGGCCGCCGCCGCGTCGACCTCGGCGCGGAGACTCCGGTAGGCGGGCAGATGCTCGCGGGTGGGGGTGAGGACCTGCAGGAGCGTGGCCCGACCGACCCATTCGGGATGCCGGCGAAGCAGCGCTCCCCACGCGCGCATGCGCTCGAGGATGCCCTTGGTGTAGTCGATCCGGTCGACGCTCAGCACGAGCCGGTGCGGGGAGCCGAGCGCCTCGCGCAGGGCGCGCGCGCGGCGCGGTGCGTCCGCTTCTGCGGCCCGCGACTGGAACCCGGCGGGGTCGATCGAGATGGGGAACGTCTCTACTCGCGCCTTCCCGCCCGTCGCAACCCGCAGGTGCTCCCGGTCCGTGTCGGACTGCACCCCGATGAGGTCGGCGGCTGCGACCCCGGCGAGGAGCGCCTCGGCCTCCGCCACGGGCAGGCGCGCGAACTCGCCGGGGGCCGCCATCGGGATGTGGAGGAAGAACACGATCGCGACGTCGGGGCGCAGCTCGCGCAGCAGCCGCGGAACGAGCAGCAGGTGGTAGTCGTGCACCCAGACCGTTGCGCCGGGCGCGGCCGCCGTGCTCGCCGCCCGCGCGAACCGCTCGTTCACGGCGCGGTACTGCGCCCACCATTCCGGCTCGGAGACCGCGCGTTCCGGAAACCCGTGGAAGAGCGGCCACAGCAGGCTGTTCGCGTACCCGGCGTAGTACCCGTCCGCCTCGTCGGCGCTGAGCGCCACCGGGTGCAGGCGGCCGCCCGCCGCCGCCCCGGGCATCGCGGCGAGGGCGGGCGCGTCCGCGGACCCGGGCCACCCGACCCACGTGCTCCGGCGGCGTTCTGCAACGGGCAGCACGGCCGAGACGAGCCCGCCGGGAGAGCTCTGCCACCCGCCGGCGCCGTCGTAGCTCACCGGCAGGCGGTTGGCCACGATCACGAGGTCGCCGTCGCGACCGGGATCGAGCGGCTCGACCGGAACGGATGTCACGCGATGTCCTGGGTGGAATGGCTGATGGGGGCGTCACGAACCTAGCACGGTGCGCGCGGGTCGCGGGCGGCGCCTCCCGCGCGGGCCGGGCCGGGAGTGCCAAGATAGGAGGAGCGCGCGCTCGCGTGCCGAGAGGAGTGATCCGTGATCGTCGAACCGCACTTCATTGCGGCACGGCACCGCCTCGGCGGTGTCGACATCGATTTCACGCGGCGCATCGCCACGATGGCGATCGTGAACCGCACCCCGGACTCGTTCTACGATCGCGGCGAGACGTTCGCGCTCGACGCCGCGCTCGAGAAGGGGCGGCGCGCGTTCGCCGACGGCGCCGACATCCTCGACGTCGGCGGCGTGAAGTTCGCCCCGGGTCCGGCGCTGCCGGTTGCCGAGGAGATCGAGCGCGTCGTGCCCTTCGTGCGCGAGATGGCGGCGGGGGGCCCGGTGAGCGTCGACACGTTCCACCCGAAGGTCGCGGCGGCCGCGATCGCGGCGGGTGCGGCGGTCATCAACGACACGACCGGCCTGCACGACCCCGAGATGGCGAGCGTCGTCGCCGACAGCGAGGCCGTGCTCGTGATCGCCCACAGCGCGGCCGAGCCGCGCACCCGGCTCGTCGGCCCCCAGTACGGCGACGTGGTGGCCGAGGTGCACGAGTTCCTGCGCCGCCGTGTCGACCTCGCCCTGAGCCGCGGGGTGCCGCACGAGCGCATCATCGTCGACCCCGGCCACGACCTGAACAAGAACACCCTGCACACGCTCGAGATCACCCGCCGGCTCGAGGCCTTCACCGACCTCGGCTATCCGGTGCTCGTGGCGCACTCGAACAAGGACTACATCGGCGAGTCGCTCGGCCGGGCGAAAGAGGATCGCCTGCCCGGCTCGCTCTCCTCGGCCGTGTTCTGCGCGCTCTCGGGCGCGCGGATCGTGCGCGCGCACAACGTGCGCGAGACCGTGGACGCGATGCGGATGATCGAGGTCACCCTGGGCTGGCGCCAACCGGCGTACCTGCGGCACAACATGCCGGTGCAGGGGCCGATCAGAGCGATGAGGGGAGCGCGCGCATGAGCGAGTCGGAGTTCGAGGTCGGCAGGCTGTTCGAGCGGTATCGCCTCGATGCGGCGAGCGGCGCTGCGGGCGGCGTGGCGCACGTGAGGATGAACTTCGTGAGCGGCGCCGACGGCGCTGTGACCTCGGGCGGCCACTCGGGGCAGCTCGGCGGCCCGCACGACCGGCTCATCATGCGCGTGCTGCGCGCCATGGCCGACGTGGTGCTCGTGAGCGCGGGCACCGTGCGCAGCGAGGGCTACGGCGGGCTCAACCTCCCCGCCGAGTTCCTGGCCTGGCGGGCCGAGCACGTCTCCCCGCACCCGCCGCGCATCGCGATCGCGACGCAGGCGCTCGGGCTCGAGCCCGAGATGTCGGTGTTCCGCAAGGCCGAAGTGCGGCCGCTCATCGTGGCCCCGCGCGCGCGGGTGCGGGAGGCGGGCGACCGGTTCGACGGGGCGGCCGACCTGCTCGGCTGCGGCGAGACGGAGCTCGACCTGGCGGAGGTGCTGGCCGAACTCGCCCGGCGCGGCGAGGGCCGCGTGCTGTGCGAGGGCGGGCCGCAGCTGTTCGGATCGCTGCTCGAGCGGGATCTGGTGGACGAGGTGTGCCTGACCGTGTCGCCGACCTTCACGGCCGGCCGTGCCGGCAGGATCGCGACCTCGCCGACCGAGGTGTTCCGCTCGTACGCGCTCGATCCGCCCCTCGTCGACGACGACGGCTTTCTCTTCCTCCGCTACCGGCGGCGCTGATGACGGGATCATCGCGCGCCCCGGCGGCCGAGGGAGCAGGCGGGCCCGCGGCGCGGCCCCGCGTGCTCACGATCGGCCACTCCACGCACCCGATCGAGGAGTTCATCGAACTGCTGCGCGGCGCGGGCGCCACGCGCGTGATCGACGTGCGCACGCTCGCCGGGTCGCGCCGCAACCCGCAGTTCAACGAGGAGAACCTCGGGCCGAGCCTCGACGCGGCCGGCCTGCCGTATCAGCGCGAGCCGCGCCTCGGCGGGCTGCGGAAGGCGAGCCATGCGGTGGGCGCTGAGGTCAACGGGTTCTGGGAGAACCAGAGCTTCCACCGCTACTCGGACTACGCGCTCGGCGAGGAGTTCGCGGCCGGGCTCGCCGCGCTGATCGAGATGGCGACCCCACCCGAGCTCCCCGTGATCATGTGCTCGGAGGCGGTGTGGTGGCGCTGCCACCGGCGGATCATCGCCGACTACCTCCTCGCCCGCGGCATCCCGGTCGCCCACATCATGCCCGACGGCAGGCTCACGACGGCGACGCCGACCGTGGGCTCCCGATCCGAGCCCGACGGCACGGTGCGCTATCCGGCGCCCGCTCCGGGCTTACGATGACCCTATGCCCGCCGAACCGTCGCCTCCGCAGCCGGCCGAGCCGCTTCCGTCGGCCGACCGCCGCGAGACGCCGACCGAGCGCGCCGATCGCAACTGGTCGGAGCTGACCCAGGAGCTGCGCGTGACCCAGACGGGCGTGCAGATCCTCACCGCGTTCCTGCTGATGCTGCCCTTCCAGGCCCGATTCGTCGACCTCGACGCGCGGCAGCGGATCCTCTATCTCGCGCTCATCTCGGTCGCGATCGTCACGACGACCCTCATGGTCGCGCCCGTGAGCCTGCACCGCTTCCTCTTCCATCGCGGGCAGAAGATCGAGATGGTGCTGATCTCGAACCGGATCACGGCGGTCGCGCTCGTGACGCTCGCGCTCCTCATCGTCGGGACGGTCGCGTTCGTGTTCGACGTGGTGGTCGGCGGCGCGGCAGCGTGGATCGCGCCGCTCGGCGCCGCGGCCCTGCTCGTGAGCCTCTGGCTGGTGATGCCGTGGCGCACACGGCGCGAAGGAAAGGGATCCTGATGCACGCACTCATCGTTCTCGCGCACCCCGAAGCGGGTTCGCTCACCGGCGCCGTCGCCCGGCGCATCGCGAGCGACCTCGGGGCGGCCGGATGGACGGCGGAGGTGGCCGACCTGGCCGCGGAGGGCTTTGATCCGCGCTTCACCACGGAGGACCTGGAGGCCTACCGCACGGCCGGTGCGGTGCCCGCCGATGCGCGCCGGGAGCAGGAGCGGATCGAGCGGGCGGATGCCCTGGTGCTCGTCTTCCCCGTGTACTGGTGGGGGCCGCCCGCCCTCCTTCGCGGCTGGATCGAGCGCGTGTTCGCGCGGAACTGGGCCTACGAGGTCGCGAGCGGGCGCAGCGCGCTCGCCGGGCTCAGCTCGCATGCCGTGGCGATCTCCGGGACCGGAGCGGATGACCCGTACCAGCCGGGCCTCGACGAGGCGCTGAAGCTCGTCCTCGGCGAGGGCACCTTCGGGTTCTGCGACGCGGAGCTCTCCTCCTGCCGCATCGTGCACGACTCCGAGGCCAGCGCGCCGGGCGCCGAGGCCGGGATCGCGGCGGCCGTCGTGGCCGACCTGACCGGCGCCTGATCTGCCCCGCTACTCCTCGGGTCGGAAGCGCTCCCACACGTCGGGGAACGTCTCGTTCACCTGCTCGAAGAACACCATCGACGTGTTCACGGCGCAGATGAGCTGCTGCGTGAGCTGCCCGTCGGTCAGACTCTGCTCGAAGTCGACGTTGTGCTCGGCGTGCACGTGGAGGGTGCCCTCCTCGTCGAAGCGCACGTAGGCCTTCGGCCAGAGCTGATCCGTGTTCCAGCCGTTGCACACCTCGACCGCGCGCGTGAAGTCGGCGAGCTCGAGCTCTCCGCGCCACGTCGCCCGGATGCTCAGCAGCTCGTCATGCTCGCCGGTGACGAGGAACAGGAACGTGGCGTACTCCCAGCCGCCGCCCACGTCGCCGTCCTCGTCGACCAGGTAGGCCCAGCCCTCGCGCTCCATCGCGGCCTTCACGCGCGCGGTCGAGAGCGGAGCCAGGCCGCCGGCGCCGGCGAGTACGGGCACCCCGTCCTGCATGAAGAACTCCATGGCGATCCTTTCTCGAGATGCTCTCAGCGTACTGCGTCGCCCGGCAGGGGGATGCCGGTGGTGTCGCGGAACCGGCGCCGATCCCGCCGCGAGACCCAGAGGCTGAGCGCGACGAACACGAGGCCGAGGCACGCGGAGGCGATGCCGACCCAGCCCGGCGAGAGGTAGCCGAACCCGGCGGCGATGACCGCGCCGCCGAGCCAGGCGCCGAGCGCGTTGCCGAGGTTGAGGCACGCGTGGCTGAGCGCCGCGCCGAGCAGCGCCGCCTCGGCGGAAATGCGGATGAACCGCGACTGCGTCGCCGGCATGAGCACCGACGAGGTGAGCCCGGCCAGGAAGACCGAGACGAAGAGACCGACGGGGTCGGCGGCGACGGCCAGGTAGAGCAGCAGCGAGCCGATGAACGCGACGAAGCCGATGACCAAGGTGCGCGGCGTGCTGCGATCCGCGGCCCAGCCGCCGATGAAGTTGCCGAGCGTCATCCCGACGCCGAAGCAGGCGAGCACCCAGGGGACCGCCTCGGGGGAGAGTCCCGTGACGCGCGTCGTCACCTCCGCGATGTACGAGTAGAGCGCGAAGAAGCCGCTGAAGCCGAGCGAGGCGAGCGCGATCATGATCCAGACACGTACGTTGCGAAGGCCAGCGAGGCTGCCGCGCGCGCTGAGGCTTGGGTTGCCCGGGGCGCGCGGCACGAAGGCGAGCGCGAGGACGAGGACGAGGGCGAAGATCGCGGCGACGAGCGCGTACGCCGAGCGCCAGCCGAGGGCCTGGCCCATCGCCGTGGCGAGCGGCACGCCGAAGATGTTGGCGATCGGCAGCCCCGCCAGCACGATCGCGATGCCGCGGCCCTGCGCCCCGGGGCCGAGGATCCGCGCGGCCAGCAGGGCGGCGGCGCCGAAGTAGGCGGCGTGGGGGAGCCCCGAGACGAACCGCGCGGCGGCCAGCAGCTCGAACGTCGGCGCGACGACGGTCGCGAGCGAGGAGACGACGAACAGGGCGAGCATCCAGAAGAGCAGCTTCGCCTGGGAGGCGCGCGCGGCGAGGATGGTGAAGAGCGGTGCGCCGACCACAACCCCGACCGCGTAGAGGGTGATGAGGATGCCGGCGCGGGAGATCTCGGCCTCGGGGTGCGCCGCAAAGTCGGGGAGCAGATCCTGCGCGATATCGGGGAGCACGCCCATGGAGGCGAACTCGGTGATGCCGATGCCGAAACCGCCGAGCGAGAGGGCGACGAGCGCCGCGACGCGGCGGGCGGGGGTGAGCGCGTGCACGCGGGGGATCAGGCCGTGCCGTCGATGAGCGCGGCGTAGCGTTCGGCTGCCCCGCGCGCGTGTTGCTTCGAGGCCGCCTGGTCGGGCCCGGGCGCCGCGACGAGCACGGCGTCGCGGAAGTAGGCGAGCTCCTGGATGGACTCGGCGATGTCGGCGAGCGCGCGGTGCCCGCCCCGCTTCTCGGGCGCGCCGAAGAACGCGGCCGGGTACCACTGCCGGGAGAGCTCCTTGATGGTCGAGACATCGATGCTGCGGTAGTGCAGCCGCGCCTCGAGGGCCGGCATGTACTTCGCGATGAAACGGCGGTCCATGCCGATGGTGTTGCCCGCCACGAGCGGCCGGCGGCCGGCCGTGACGTGCTTCTCGATGTAGGCGATCACCTGCGCTTCGGCATCGGCGACGCTCGCGCCTGCCTCGATCCGCGGCAGCAGCCCCGAGTCCGTGTGCATCTTGCGCACGAAGTCGCCCATGCGCGCGAGCGTCTCGGCGCCGGGGTTGATCACGACCTCGAATCCCGCGTCGAGCGGCGCGAGGTCGAAGTCGGTGATGATCACGGCGATCTCGCAGAGCCCGTCGCGATCGGGATCGAGCCCGGTCATCTCGCAGTCGATCCA
>JAGQTL010000254.1 GCA_020439035.1 Leucobacter sp.
GCCCCGCGATTCATCTGTCAACTTGATGCAGTATTCCCCGACCACGTGCATCGAGGTGACAGATGAACCGCCGGAGCAGCCGAACCCCGCTCGTCAACCGGCCCAGCCGCGACGCGTCAGCGCCTCGATGAGTTGGCTCCGCAGCTCCCGGCGACGTCCATAGAGTAGCTCTGCGGTCACCCGCAACGTCTCCCAGTCCGCCGCGGTGTAATCCCGATACTTCTCGATGTCTCGATTCCACTGTTGCGCGTCCGTCATGTGCCCCCGGCCTTCGTACTCGACGGCGAGTCGAAACGCCGGGAACGCCAACTCGCTGCAGCCCAGCAGACGCCCGTGCGCGTCGCGCACGTCGAAGTCGAGCGCCGGCGCGGGGAGCCGCCACTCGCCGATAAGCAGCCGGAGATGACTCTCGGGTGGAGAAGCGCTGTGCGGCGAGAGCAGGGGGAGCGCGTCTCGCAGCCGCGCGATCCCCGCCCGGCGTCCCCGCGTCACCATGTGCCCGAGGTCGTCCGGTGCGGCCAACGGCGGGCGTTTCAACCGCGCGGTGCCCGGGTAGCGGGGCTGTCGGATCACCGCGTCCCCGAGTGCGACGCAATCGGGGAGGGCTAGGCGACCTCCCAGCACGGCCCAGGTCGAGGCCGGGTCGATGACGCGGAGGCCGCAGTGCTCGACGACACGCACGAGCTCGCGCTTCACCTGCGTCGCACGGAGCCCGGTGCGCCGCGGGGCCCGGTGCGGATGAAACGTGGAGACCTCCAGGTCGGCAGAGCCGGTCGCCCGCACCGGAAGCCCCCATATCGCCGCGGCCGTCGCGCCGGTGAAGAAGAGCCGTTCGGAGAGGAGCGGTGCCACCGCCCGTGACGCTTCGACCTGTCGGATGCGCCACAGCTCGTCGGGGTGCGCGCTGCCCGTGTCAGGGGCGAGGGCGCTGCTTCGCGCATAGAGGCCATGGGCGATGCGGGTGACGTCGGCGTGGCGCAGGCGTCGCACGTGCACGCCGGACGAGCGGGCCGCGCCCGCCGTGAACGCCGGCCCGAGTTCGACGGGGAGCGGGATGATCGCGCGCGGCACGCACCAAGCCTCGAGCATCCAGACCGATCGACCTGCGGCGCGACGACGATCTGTGGAGAATCCGTCGATACGGCCGACTCGTCCCTGGGTGTGCACGCCGAATGCCTGCGGGCACGCCGCCATTCGGCTGTCGGTTCGATGCACTATTCCGGGACGAAATGCATCGAACCGACAGCTGAATCGGCGGCGATGGGTGGGGCCGCGATGCGAGGCCGGGCACGCCGTGGCGGGGAAGGTAGGATCGATACCACCATGGCAACTTTCGGAAACCTCTCGGCCCGACTCACCGACACCTTCGCGAAGCTGCGGGCGAAGGGCAAGCTCTCGGCCGCCGACGTCGACGGCACCGTGCGCGAGATCCGTCGCGCGCTGCTCGAGGCCGACGTCTCGCTCGATGTGGTCAAGAGTTTCACCGCGACCGTGCGCGAGCGCGCGCTCGGCGATGAGGTCAATCGCGCGCTGAACCCGGCGCAGCAGGTTGTCCAGATCGTCAACGAGGAGCTCATCGGCATCCTCGGCGGCGAGCAGCGTCGATTGCAGTTCGCGAAGAACCCGCCGACCGTGATCATGCTGGCCGGCCTGCAGGGCGCGGGCAAGACCACGCTCGCGGGCAAGCTCGCGAAGTGGCTGAAGGATCAGGGGCACACGCCGCTGCTGGTCGCCTGCGACCTGCAGCGCCCGAACGCCGTCACGCAGCTCGGCGTTGTGGCGGAGCAGGCCGGGGTCGCCATCTATGCGCCCGAGCCGGGGAACGGAGTCGGCGACCCGGTCAAGGTCGCGAAGCAGGGCGTTGCCGAGGCGAAGAGCAAGCACCACGACTTCGTCATCGTCGATACGGCGGGCCGGCTCGGCGTCGATGCTGAACTGATGAAGCAGGCGAGCGATATCCGCAAGGCGATCGACCCGGACGAGGTACTCTTCGTCATCGACGCTATGATCGGCCAGGACGCGGTCGCGACCGCGAAGGCGTTCCAGGAGGGCGTCGACTTCACCGGCGTCGTCCTGACGAAGCTCGACGGCGATGCGCGCGGCGGCGCGGCGCTCTCGATCCGCGGGGTCACGGGCAAGCCCATCCTCTTCGCGTCGACCGGCGAAGGGCTCGGCGACTTCGAACCCTTCCACCCCGACCGCATGGCGAGCCGCATCCTCGATCTCGGCGACATCCTGACGCTCATCGAGCAGGCGCAGCAGGCCTTCGACGAGGAGGAAGCGCGGAAGGTCGCGGAGAAGATAGCGAGCGACCAGTTCACGCTCGACGACTTCCTGAAGCAGATGCAGCAGTTGCGCGGTGCCGGTTCGATCCAGAAGATGATCGGCATGCTGCCCGGCATGGGCAAGATGAAGGATCAGCTCGAGAACTTCGACGAGCGCGAGATCGTGCACACCGAGGCCATCATCCAATCGATGACGCCGGCCGAGCGCCGGAATCCGAAGGTCCTGAACGGCTCACGTCGTCTGCGCATCGCGAAGGGATCGGGCCAGACGGTCACCGACGTGAACTCTCTCGTCAACCGGTTCGAGCAGGCCGCCAAGATGATGAAGACCGTGGCGAAGGGCGGCGTGCCGCAGATCCCCGGGATGGGGCCGATGCCGGGCATGGGCGGCGGCTACGCGGGGAAGAAGAAGCAGCAGCCCAAGGGGAAGGGTGCGAAGCGCTCCGGGAACCCGGCCAAGCGCGCCGCGGAGGCCGCGGGCGGATCCGCCGCACCCGCGGCGGCGACCGGCGGCGGTTCGGGGTTCGGCCTCGGCGCTGGGGGTGCCGCGGGAGGTGGCGCGGCCTCGGCGGCGCCGGACCTGAGCGAGCTGCAGAACATGCTGGGCAAGGGGCGCCTGCGCTGATCCGGTCGCCGCTGCGACGAGCTTCAGAGGCCGCCGCGGAACTCGTCGATGAGCGCGTCGACGACGGCGGTGAGGGCGAGCCGACCACCGCCTTGCGCTTCGAACTCCGCGAGCTGCCGCTCGGCGCTCGTGCCGCGAACGAGCATCCGCGACACCTCGGCGAGTTCCGGTGAGCAGCCGAGCTGCTCGGCGACCGGCTCGAGTTCGGGCAGCAACCGTGCGAGATCATCGCGCAGCGGCGTCTGCCTCCCGTCGGCATCGACGATGACTTCGGCCTCGAGCCCGTACCGGGCGGCGCGCCACTTGTTCTCGCGGACGAACCACGGCTGCAGTCTCGGCAGCGATTCGCCGCGGTCCGCACGCTGCTGCAGCCATTCCGCGAGGCACTGGGTCAGCGCTGCGAGTGCGCCGATCTCGGCGAGCGTCGAGGCGCCGTCGCAGGCGCGCACCTCGACCGTGCCCCAGCGAGGTGCGGGGCGGATGTCCCAGCGCGCTTCGGTCGGTTCGGCGATGATGCCCGTCTTCGAGAGATCGTCGAGCACGGCCTCGAGGCCGGCCCAGTCCTCGACCGGCCAGGGGAGCCCTGCGGTGGGGAGCTGCTGGAACATGAGCGTGCGGTTCGACGCATAGCCCGTGGCCTCGCCGGCCCAGAGAGGGCTCGAGGCGGAGAGCGCGAGCAAATGCGGCAGGTAGGAGAGGAGGGCGTTCATGATCGGTACGACCCGGTCCCGGCGGTCGATGCCGACGTGGACGTGCACGCCCCAGATCAGCATGTTGCGCCCCCACCAGCGGGTGCGTTCCATGAAGCGGTCGTAGCGCTCGCTCTGGGTGTGCCGCTGCGTGTTCCAACGGCTGAACGGGTGGCTTCCCGATCCGATGACGGCGGCGCCGCGCTCTTCCGCGGCCGTCGAGACGGCTCCCGCCAGCGCGCGCAGATCTGCGATGGCGTCGGCGACGCGGGAGTGGGGCGCCGTCACGAGTTCGACGGTGTTCTCAAGCAGTTCGCCGGCCAGGTGAGGAAACCTGCTCGCGGGGTAGCGGTGCTCGACTTGGGCGATGATCTCCGGACCGTGGTTCACGAGCTCGCGGGTCTCGAGGTCGACGAGGGCGACCTCCCACTCGATGCCCAGGGTCGAGCGGTCGGAGCTTGCAAAAGCGATCGGCATCGGCAGTCCTCCCGTTCATCGCCGCTGCGGCGTCGAGAAGAGCCTATGCCCCGCGCGCATCCGACGGATACCGCTCCTGCGCGCCGCGAACCCCCGAGTTCACCGCCGAAGACGTGCCAAAATGTAGAGAAATACCTGATCCCAGCAAAGTTTGCGTTCTCAGGCAGAACGTGGGAGGATTGATCGGTTCGCGCATTCGCGCCGTTGTGCCCGCTGTCCGGGCTGAGCTTCCGCACGACCCGTGCGGCGACACGTACTCATAAGGAGCATCATGGCTGTCAAGATTCGTCTGAAGCGTCTCGGTAAGATCCGGTCGCCCTACTACCGCATCGTCGTTGCCGACGCGCGCACCAAGCGCGACGGGCGCGTGATCGAGGAGATCGGCAAGTACGATCCCACGCAGCACCCCTCGTTCATCGAGGTGAACGGTGAGCGCGCGCAGTACTGGCTCGGCGTCGGCGCTCAGCCGACCGAGCAGGTCGCCGCGATCCTCAAGCTGAGCGGCGATTGGGCCGCGTTCACGGGCGAGGGCGACACCTCGTCGAAGATCCTCGCGCCCGAGCCGAAGCCGATCTTCGAGGCGGATGCTGCGAAGAAGCCCGTGCTGCGCCCCAAGGCCGAGAAGCCGGCGGAGGCTCCGGTCGAGGCGGCTGCTGAGGCTGAGGAGGCCGCCGAGGCTCCCGCGGAGGAGGCCGCCGAGGCCGCCGAGGCGCCCGAGGCCGCCGCCGAGAACGCCGAGGGCTGATATGGCCGGCTCGCTTGCCGAGGTGCTCGAACACCTGGTGCGGGGCGTGGTCGACCATCCCGATGGGGTGCGCGTCGACAGCCGGGATACGGCACGCGGCGAACTGCTCGAGGTGCGCGTGAACCCGCAGGACCTCGGGCGCGTGATCGGCCGCGGAGGGCGCACCGCCCAGGCGCTGCGCACCGTGGTCGGCGCCCTGAGCGATGGGCGCTCCGTTCGTATCGATGTGGTCGATACCGACGCAGACGACTCCTGATGCCGTCGGATACGCCGCGCGACAAGGCCCCCCGTCCGAATCTCGGCCGGGGGGCCGGTCTGCGCGTCGGCCGCTTGACCAAGCCGCACGGGCTCAAGGGCGGCCTCAAGATCGAGCTCTACACCGATAACCCCGAACTGCGTTTCGTTCCGGGAGCGGTGTTCCATCTCCAGGTGCCCGAGGCGTCGCCGTGGTTCGGGCGGACGATCCGGATCCGCGACTTGCGCTGGTTCAACGAGGCGCCGGTCGCGTTCTTCGAAGAGGTGCCCGACCGCACCGCTGCCGAGAGCATCGTGCGCGCCATTCTCTGGATCGACGAGGCGGCGATCGAGGCCGGCGAGGAGGAGAACGCCTGGTACGACCACCAGCTCGTGGGGCTCGAGGTGCGCGCCGGCGCGATCGATGGCCCGCTCCTCGGCACGCTCGGCGAAGTGCAGCATTTCCCCGCGCAGGATCTGCTCGCGGTGAAGACCGCGACGGGCACGGTGCTCGTACCGTTCGTCGAGGCCATCGTGCCCGAGGTCGACATCGCCGCGGGGGTCGTGATCGTGACCCCGCCCGTCGGCCTCTTCGACGAGAACGAAGCCGAGTAGCCGTGAAGATCGACGTCATCACGATCTTCCCCGCGTACTTTGAGGCCCTCGAGCTCTCGTTGCTCGGCAAGGCGCGGGATCGCGGCCTGCTCGACGTGTGCGTGCGGGATCTCCGCGACTTCGCCCACGATCGGCATCGAACGGTCGACGACACTCCGGCCGGCGGCGGCGCCGGCATGGTGGAGCCGTGGGGCGAGGCGCTCGACGAGGTGCTGGCGGAAGGGGCCCCCGAGGGCTCGCGCGCGCCGCTCATCGTGTTCCCGTCTCCGGCCGGCGAGGTCTTCACGCAGCGCATGGCGCGCGAACTCGCGGAGGAGCCGCACCTGATCTTCGGCTGCGGCCGGTACGAGGGCATCGATCAACGCGTGTTCGACGAGTACGCCGACCGGGGTCGCGTGCGGATCGTCAGCCTCGGAGACTACGTGCTGAACGGCGGCGAGGTCGCCGTGCTCGCCATGGTGGAGGCGATCGGCCGACTCATCCCGGGTGTCGTCGGCAACCCGGAGAGCCTGGTCGAGGAGTCGCACGAGGAGGACGGGCTGCTCGAGTATCCGAGCTACACGAAGCCCGCGACCTGGCGGGGGCGCGACGTGCCCTCGGTGCTGCTGAGCGGCAATCACGCCGCGATCGCGGCCTGGCGCCGCGAGCAGTCGCTCGAGCGCACGCGGCGGATCCGACCGGACCTGCTGCCGGGCGACGAGGGTGACGCGGGCGACGCCGAATCTGTGGCATAATAGATCCTTGTGCCACGGTGCGGTACTGCCGCGAGGGTCCGCACGAACCGTGATGCACCGCATTCTTTCCGAACAACCGAGTGTTGCGTTCCGACTTGCGGCGGGCGCAGAGAGAGACCATCATGCAGAAGCTCGACCACGTCGACGCCGCCTCCCTCAAGAGCGATATCCCCGAATTCCGCGCCGGCGACACCGTCAAGGTGCACGTGAACATCATCGAGGGCAACCGCTCGCGCGTTCAGGTGTTCCAGGGCATCGTCATCGCCCGTCACGGCGAGGGCGTTCGCGAGACCTTCACCGTGCGCAAGATCAGCTTCCAGGTGGGCGTTGAGCGCAAGTTCCCGGTCCACTCGCCCGCCATCGACAAGATCGAGGTCGTGAGCCGCGGCGATGTGCGCCGTGCGAAGCTCTACTACCTGCGCGGCCTCACCGGCAAGAAGGCGAAGATCAAGGAGAAGCGCGACGACGCCTGAGCGGTCGTCTAGCACCTTGAACCTGTAACGCTCTCAGGCTCCCCCCGGTCCCGGGTGGGAGCCTGAAGTGTCTGCGCACGCGATCGCGCCGCGCGTACAGTGGAATCCAACCACCCGCATCACCGCCATCCCGGCACGACCCGCACACGACCCGATCCGACCCGCACACGACCCGATCCGACCCGCACACGACCTACGGAGCCGCATGACCGAGACCGCAGCCGCCAGCGGGCCCAAGGCTCGGCGCGGAGGCGTGCTCGGATTCCTCCGCGACCTCCTGGTCATCCTCGTCGTCGCCTTCCTCATCTCGTTCCTGCTGAAGACCTTCCTGGTGCGCAGCTTCTACATCCCCTCGGGATCGATGGAGCACACGCTCGAAGTGAACGACCGCATCCTCGTGAACCAGCTGGTGCCGCGACTCGTGAAGGTGGACCGCGGCGACATCGTGGTGTTCCGCGATCCCGGCGGCTGGCTCACGCTCCCGGGAAGCGTGAACCAGCCGGCGCCGAGCCCGCTCGAGAAGGTGCTGCAGGTGGTCGGCCTCGCCGCCGATACCAGCACCGATTACGTGGTCAAGCGCGTCATCGGCATCGGCGGGGACCGCGTGCAGTGCTGCGACGCGAGCGGGCGGGTGACCGTCAACGGCGTGCCGCTCGACGAGCCCTACATCGTGATCCCCGACGGCGAGACGGCCGCCTCGGGCGTCGATTTCGATGTCACGGTGCCCGAGGGCTCCGTGTGGCTCATGGGAGACAACCGCTACAGCAGCATGGATTCCCGCTTCCACCAGGATCAGCCGGGCGGAGGCAGTGTGCCGGAGGCCGACATCGTGGGCCGCGCGTTCGTGCTGAACTGGCCCTTCGACCGCTTCACCTGGCTGGGCGACTACCCGGAGGTGTTCGCGGGCGTCGCGGAGGCGCAGCAGACCGATGCCGCCGAGTGAGCGGGCGCAGCCGCCGAAGGATCCCACGCTCGATTTCGAACTCGAGTGCTTCGCGGCCGGTGCCCGTCTCGTGATCGGCGTGGATGAGGTCGGCCGAGGCGCGATCGCCGGCCCCGTCGCCGTCGGCGTGCACGCGGTGCGAACGGGCGCGACCGGGTTTCCGGCGGGCCTTCGCGATTCGAAACTGCTGAGCGAGAAGAGACGCGAGCTCCTGGCCCCGCTCGTCGCCGACTGGGGCGAGGGCGCGGTCGGCTACGCGACGGCCGCCGAGATCGATGTGCACGGCATCACCTGGGCGCTCGGCGAAGCCGGTAGGCGGGCACTGCTCGAGCTGCATGGCCGCGGCATCGAGGTGGCGGCCGCGGTCGTGCTGGTGGACGGCTCGCACGACTGGCTGAGCCCGGCGCTGCGGCAGCCGCTGCAGGTGCGCACGCGCGTGGGCGCGGATCGCGCCTGCGCGTCCGTATCGGCGGCCTCGGTACGGGCGAAGGTCGCCCGCGACGCGCTGATGCGCGAGGCGCACGTGGCGTATCCCCACTACGGCTGGGCGTCGAACAAGGGCTACGGCGCGAAGGCCCATTACGAGGGGATCGCCGCGCACGGGCTCACCGAGCTTCATCGAAGAAGCTGGATCCGATGAGCCTCCGCGCTCACCGTGACGGTAGTCTGGTGCGGTGAGGGAGCAGGCGAATGATCGGCCGATCGGTGTCTTCGACTCTGGCGTCGGCGGGCTCACGGTCGCGCGCGCGATACGCGATCAGCTGCCGAACGAATCGATGATCTACGTCGGCGACACCGCCCGCACCCCCTACGGGCCGCGGCCCATCGCCGAGGTGCGCAGTTTTGCGCTCGAGATCCTCGACGGTCTGGTCGAGCAGGGCGTGAAGAT
>JAGQTL010000019.1 GCA_020439035.1 Leucobacter sp.
GCTTTCTGAGGGGCACTCGAAAATGGAGGCGCTCAGGTGTGTGAAACGCTACCTGGCACGAGAAATGTTCTACGCACTCAAAGCAAGAACCGAGGTGATCAATCAGACACAAATTGCTGCTTGACACTTAGAAGGGCGTCATCGGGCGCGAACCCCACGGCCGCGCGGCTCAGACGCGCGAGCCCGGGCTCCGATCCCGTCACGACGACCACGACCGAGAGCCGTCGGCGCGAGTCGGCGAGGCGGCGCGCGAGCACCTCGAACCGCGGCCCGTCCTCGACGGGATCGAGCTCGGCCCACGCGTCGAGCAGCCCCACCGGTTCGCGGGAGGGCAGTTCGTGCAGCCCGTCCACGCGCGGCCGCGCACGGTCGCGCGCCCACGCAGAGGCGACGAAGCGCTCGCGCCCCTCGCGCACCGCGTGCACCGAGAGCGACGCCGCCGCGCTCACCGCGAGCTCGAACTCCGCGCCGCTCGCGTACTCGGCGCGCACGGCGTCGAAGAGCACCGCCGTGCGCGCGGTCTGCGATTCCTCGAACTGGCGCACCATGAGCGTGCCCGTCTTCGCCGTTGACTTCCAGTGGATGCTGCGCACGGCGTCACCCGGCGCGTACTCCCTGACGGCATGGAACGACAGGTCGGCGTCGCTGAGCCGCCGGCTCGCCCGGCCTTCGAGATCCCGCACCATGCCGGCGGAGTTCGGCGGCAGGCCCACCGTGACCGGATGCACGTGCACGACGTGCCGTTCGGGCCAGGTGACCCCGCGCGCGAACATGCCGAGCGGATCGCGTCGGACGAGCGTCAGCGGCCCGACGGCGATCACCCCGCGCTTCGGCGCCGGTACGGCGGCCGGAAGGTCGACGCGCTCCCGCGGCCGGAGCCGCGGCACGGCCAGCTCGTGCAGCGCCGGCCCGACGGGGAGTTCGGCGACGGCAGGCGATTGCGCGCGCCGCGCGGTGTTCTCGACGTGGACCTCGAGCCCGGCTTCGCCGCCCGCCACCACGTGCGCGCGGCTCAGCGCGATCGTGGCGCGATAGGCGCGGGACCCGAGGAGGAACGGCACCGCCGTGGCGAGCACGAGCGCGCCGAGCAGCGAGACGAACCAGCCCTCCACCCACCCGAAGGCGAGGCCGGCACCGACGCCCGCGATGACGACCCCGATCACGAATCTGCCGAGCACCGTGACCGCCTGCCAGGCCGCCCCGAGGCGGCCCGCGGCCGAGCGATCCCGCTCCGCCACGACCGGCCGCGCGCGCGCCTCCGGGGGCGCCGGGCCCCGTCTCCTCAGATCGCTCACGCTGTGCCGTTCTCCTGCGGCTCGGCCGTATCGAGCAGGATGCGCCCCACGATCTGCTCGGCGGTGACGCCCTCGAACTCGGCTTCCGGCTCGAGCACGAGCCGATGGGCCAGCACGGCGGTCGCGAGGCTCCGCACGTCGTCGGGCACGACGAACGCGCGCCCCTGCACGAGGGCCCACGCCGCTGCCAGGCGTTTCAGCGCGATGGCGCCGCGGACGCTGGCGCCGAGGCGCACCTCGACCGCGCGCCGCGTCGCGTCGACGAGGCGGGTGATGTAGTCGACGATGAGCGAGCTGACGAAGACCTCGGATGCGAACTGCTGGAGCTGCAGCAGGGTGCCCGTGCTCATGACCGGGCGCACGTCGGCCGGCGTCGCCCGCTGCTGCAGGATCCGATGCATCGCGGCCTCGTCCGGGTAGCCGATGCTGGTCTTCACCATGAAGCGGTCGAGCTGCGCCTCGGGCAGCCGGTAGGTACCGGCCTGCTCGACGGGGTTCTGGGTCGCGATCACGAGGAAGGGTGTGCCCACGGCGTGGGTCGTGCCGTCGACCGTGACCTGTCGCTCCTCCATCACCTCGAGCAGCGCGGACTGCGTCTTCGGGCTCGCGCGGTTGATCTCGTCGGCCAGCACGACGTTCGCGAAGACCGGCCCCGCATGGAACTCGAAGACGCCCTGCCGCTGATCGTAGACCGTGACGCCCGTCACGTCCCCCGGCAACAGGTCGGGGGTGAACTGGATGCGCGACGAGGATCCCTGGATCACCCGCGCGAGGGTGCGCGCGAGCGCGGTCTTCCCCGTGCCCGGTACGTCTTCGAGCAGTACATGCCCGCCCGCGAGATACGCGGCGAGCACGAGCTCGATCACGCGGCGCTTGCCCTGGATGACCTGCTCCATCGCGTCGGCCGTCATCCGCACCGAGTCGCCCGCCCACTGCGCGCGCTCTTCGGAGAGCGGATCGCTGGGAATCGGTTCTTGCTGGGAAGTCATGCGGCGTTTCCTTCTGTTGTGCGGTCTGCGGTGCTGGCGGGGGTGGAACGGGGGCCGGATCGCTACGGATCCGAGCATGCCGCGATCGCGAACACGACCGGGTCGAGCCCTGCGTAATCGCCGGCGAACGTCACCGTGACCCCTGTTGCATTCTGGCTGAACGCAACGGGCGCCCCGGGCTGGCTGATCCCGATCAGTTGGCCCCAATCCGTGCCTGCGGGGGCGCACCCGGCCGGCGGCCGGCTGAACACGACGGTGAGCGGCGCGGGCGCGTGCTCCCAGCCGACCGGCGACCAGGCGGAGCACGCGGTGCCGACGCACTGCCTGGCCTCGACGTTCGAGCGCGCGGAGTCCGAGAGCTCGGGGAACGCGTCGCGCGCAGCACCCCCGTCCACGCGGTACTGCACGCTCCCCCCGGCGACGAGGCCGCTCGGGCTCGGCGCCGTGGGGGTGAAGCGCCGGGTATCGCCGAGCCCCGTGGCGCTCGGCCCGACGGCGAACGTCAGCCCCTCCACCCGCGGCGGGCGGCCGCCGGCCACGACCTCGGCGCTCGCCGTCTCGGCCGCGCCCCATTCCGTGCTGCCGCACGCCGTCACCCGCACCGTCGTGTACATCGCAGCGACGAAGTCGAACGAGCCGGCGAGACCGCCCTCCGTGGGCGTGCACGCAGCCCCGTCGAGCGCGTAGCCGAAGAGCGGCGACCCGCCGCCGTTCGGCTCGAGCCGCACCGAGACCGACACGGTGCCATCGGGCCCGTCGGAGCTCGCCTCGACGAAGACGCGCGGAAGGCCCGCGACGCTCAGGACGGCCTCGGCGGCGGCGCCCTCCACGTCGCCGATCGAGCCGGGCGGCGCGAAGCGGCTGATGGGCACGGCGGTGATCCGGCGCTCGCCCGCGCCGACGGTGAGCGTCGCGACCCCGCTCGCCCCGCTCACGCGGGCCTCCGCCCCGTCGTCGCTCACGATCCGGTACTCGCGCACGTCGTCGCCGCCCGCGACCGTGACGTCGACGGCGCCCCTGGCCGCGCTCACGGCGCTCCGCTGCACGACCGAGATCGACGGCGCGGCCGGCTTCTCGAACGGCCAGGCGGCGAGCGCGCTCGACGGCTGCGACTCCCCGACCGCGTTCACGGCGATCACCTGGAACTCGTGACGCTCGCCGTTCGGAATGCCGGTGACGGCGCAGCGCGCGAGCCCCTCGCAGGCCCCCGGAACGCGCGCGCCGTCCTGCACGAGCACCAGCCCCGTGACCTCCGGACGCGCTGCCGGCGCACCGAGCACGACATCGAAGGCGAGGCCGCTGCCCGTGTATTCGGCGAGCGAGAGCACCGGAGGGCGAGGGACGCCGCCCAACTCGATCGCGACCGTGCCAGGAGCGCTGACCCGTCCGCCCGCGTCGCGCACCGTGAACTCCGCGCGGCACGCGAGCCCCGGGCCGTCCGGATCTGTCCACTCGATCCGCACGCCGTCACCGGAGACGCGCGCGGCGGCGATCGGGCAGTCGCCGGCGAAGAAGCCGTCGACCGTGAGCCCGGATCCGCCCGCGCGGCCGGCGAACGGATCGAGCTGCCCGCCCGCGCCGCCGATCAGCCCGATCTCGCAGGGTGCGCTGCGCGCGGCGCACG
This sequence comes from Leucobacter sp., assembly GCA_020439035.1. Lineage (GTDB taxonomy): Bacteria > Actinomycetota > Actinomycetes > Actinomycetales > Microbacteriaceae > Leucobacter. Next base: position 3,909 of record JAGQTL010000019.1, read on the forward strand.
ACGCCGCGACGGTGCCGGCGACCGGCAGCTCCTTCGGCGCAAGCCCGACGCGCAGGGTGAGGAGCGAGCGGCTCTCGCCGGCGCCCGAGACCGATACGGTGACCGCCGCCTGCGCGCCCGGGGTCGCGGCGAGCGCCGAAGGGGCGGTGACGCTCAGGGTCGAGCCGCTGAGGGCGGCCTCGAAGGGCGCGGCGCTCGTGATCCTCCAACTCAGGCTGCCGAGGTCGCCGACGCGGCCGCCCTGCCACTCGGCCATCTCGGTCAGGTCGATGCGCACGGATGCGCCGGGGTCGATCGACCGGGTCAGGGGGTGCAGCTCGATCACGGGCTCGCGCGGCACGATGCGGATCGGCACGGGGAGCACCGTGTAGCTGCGCTGCCCGACGAGCCGGACGCTGATCATGCACGAGTCCCGGAACGGCGCGCCCTCGCCCGCCGTGTAGCGGAGCCCGGTCGCCCCGAGCGGGCTGCAGGAGGCCTGCCCGCGCTGCACGGGGAATGCAGCGCCGGGCCTGAGTTCGACACGATCGCCGGGCCCGAGATCGAGCATGCTAACCACGTCGCGCGTCACCTCACCCGTCTCGTCGACGACGATGGGCGAGACATCGGCGCGCAGGCTCAACTGCAGCTCGTCGAGCGACGGCACGAAGAGGAAGCCGAAGCTCTCCACGAGGTCGCCGTTCATGTCGGGGCCGGCGAGGCGGAACGGGACGAGGTCGCCCTCATTGCGGTACGCGCCGATGATGCGGAGCCCGTCGACCCGGTATCGTTCGGCGGCGTCGCCCCAGAGTGAGAGCACGAGCTTCGACGCATCGCCCGCCGCCCACTGCACGCGCCCGGTCACGACGTCGATGCCGGCACCCGAGAGCTCGGCGCGGTCGCGCACGGTGAGCACCGTGTCGCGAACGAGCGGCGCCTGAGCCGCCGCCGCGTCGCCGGTCCGCACGACGATGAGGCCGTCGGCCGTGCTCGTCGTCCGCGTGGAGCGCACGCGGTATCGATAGGTATCGGAGCGCGGCTTGGTCGCTCCGGCAATGCGCACGATGCCCTGCGCGAGGTCGCCGGTGTCGAGCCGGCGCATGAGCTCCCGGTGTTCTGCGGAGCCCACACCGGCTGCCGTGCTCGGCACGACGTCGACGAGCTCCAGTCGCCCCCCGGACGGGTCGAGGTCGTTGTCGAGCGGGCGGATCACGGCCGGCCCGGTGGCGCCGGGGGCGAGCCGCACCTCGTCCGTATAGACGATGGGCGCGCCGCCGCGCTCGTCGGGCACCGTCACGATCACCCGCAGGCGCCCCGTGCCCTCCGCCCCGGATTCGTCGCGCACCGTGTAGTCGATCGTCTCGACACCGGGCGCGGCCCCGGCCGCCGCCTCCACCAGAATCGTCCGGCCGCGCGGCTCGATCGATGCGGCGAAACCGCCACTCTCGGGCTGCCCGACCGAGACGAGCCGCACGCGATCGCCATCCGGATCGACACCCGATACCGGGATCGCCGTGCTCGCGAGACCGCCGGGCGCGACGCGGAGCGTGACGTCGACCGGGCGCGGGTCGTGCTTCGACGCCGCGGGCAGCACCCGCACGCGCACCGTACCCGTATCCGCGCGCTCCGGGTCCGAAGCCGCGGCGACCGTGTAGGTCAGCACGTAGTCGCCCGGCTCGCGCGGCGCGAGATACCGCACCCGGCTCCCGGAGGCGAAGGCGAGCTCGCCGGGCGCGCCCGGGGCGATCACCTTCGCGGCGAGCACGAGCCGCTCACCGGGCGGCGCGATGTCGTTGTCGAGCACCGGGATGTCGACCACCGAGCCCGCGCGCACCGCGGCGGCATCAGGCACGGCGATGGCGCCGGCGTGCACCGGGGAGACTCCGAACACGGCGACGCGGCCCACGAGGGTCGCACCGGGAGAGCCGTCGGGCAGGCTCTCATCGACCAGCACCTCGAGCGCGCCGACGTATCCGGGCTGCGCGTCCGCCGTGCCGCCCGAAATGCGGATGCGCGCGTGCTCGACCACGTCGGCGCGGAGCTCGTACGCGCCGCTCACCGGCACGGCGTCGACGGATCGCACGGAGAGCGCGCGGCCCTCGCCGCCGGGGATCGCCCCGAGCAGATCGATCGTCGTGTCGCTCTCGGGCCTCACGAAGGCGCGCAGCGGCGGGATCACAAGGCCGGGGTTCCGCGGCGTCGCGGTCACGCGGATGACCCCACGGATCCGGGCGCCCGTCACGGTGTCGCGCAGGATCACATCAAGGGTCGACTCCCCGGCGCCATCCGCCCGCACCTCGACCGTCCCCGCGATCCGGTTCACCTCCGCCTCGGCCGTACCCCCGCCTCGCACTGCGGCGTCGACGAGTTCGAACGACCCCGATCCGCCGACCGCGCGAGCCAGCGGCCGCAACACGGTCTCCTCCCCGACGACGGCCGAGACCGCCATCGGCGGGAACTCGGCGGGGGCGAGCGGATCGAGCGCGATGGCGAGCAGGCGCGTGGTCGCGAGCCCGCGGGTATCCACCACCGTGAGCCGCACATCGATCCGGCCCGCGCCCGCGTTGGGGTCGAGATGGCGCACGACCAGGCTGCCGTCGGCGGTCACGAGCGCTCGCGCTGCATCCGCCCCCTCCACGGTGGCGCTCGCCAGCGCGACGGGATCCCCTTCGGGATCGACCCATCCTTCGAGCATCGGCAGCACGAGGGTGCCCCCGGGTGTCAGGCTCGGCGCCGGCCAGGCACGCTGGCACTCCTCCACGGCGGTGTCGCACCACGCGGGGGCCGTGCTCTCCTCGGCACCCGCGATGCGCAGCGTCACCGTCGCCGGCTCAGAGACCTCCCGGCCATCGCTCACCCGATACGTGAAGGTCGCCATCTCGCCCGCGGCAACGCCCTCTGCGGGCCGGAACACCACGCCCTGACCGTCGGCGAGCAGCGCGACGCTGCCGAACCCCTCGGGCAGGCCCTGGCCGAAGCGTTCCGGGTCGATCGTGAGGGCGTCGGTCCGGTTGGGGTCGGAGTCGTTCAGGAGCACCGGCAGCGTGGCGGGCTCACTCGCCCGCACGCCGAAGCGGTCATCGCGCGCCTGCGGCGGCAACTGCTCCGTGGCCTCGACCTCGACCTCGCCCACGGCCGATTCCGGCGGGTCGACCAGCCCCCATTGCGAGGTGGGGATCAGCCGGCCGTTGGGCACGGTCCACATCATCCCGCTCGCGGTCTCCACCACCAGCGCCCGACTGCCGGCGCGCTGAATGACCGGTTGCGGTCGCGTGAGCCGCTCCGTGCCCGTGAGGTCGAGGTCGAGCGGGCGCTCGCCCGTTGCGGTCGTCCACATGGTCGCCCCGCCGGCAGCCACCCACGCGGCCACCATCTCGTCGCCCACCTGCTCCGGCCGTGCCGGAACGCCCGAGGCCTCGGCGATCCGCATCGGCTCGCCGCCCCAGGCACCGACCGCCCAGAGGCCGCCGGTATCGGCCACGAGCACCGTCGCATCGGCGTCTCGGGCGGCGCTCGCACCCTGCAGCAGCGCGGTTCCCACGGTCGCAAGCCGCACGGGCGTCGCGGCGCCCGAGCGCCACAGGCGGCCCGACTCCGCGTCGAAGAGTGCCCACGCGCCACCCGCGATCGTGAGCTGCGGCCCCGCGGCCGCACTGCGCGCCGGGTCGCCCGGAGCCTCACCGGGCACGCGCTCGGCCTCCCCCACGAACTCGCCCCGCGCCGCGTCGTACCAGCGCACCGCGTGCTCGGCCCGAGAGTACAGCGCCACGAGGCCGGTGGCATCGAGCGCGGCGGCATCGACCACATAGTCGCGCGGCGCCGTGCCCCCGCCGTCGAGGGCCTGGCGCGGCGCTCCGGCCGCTCCGGCGAACGGGTCGATGGCGCGGATGGGGCCGAGCGCGGCGGCCGTGCCACCCTCGTCGCTCGCGGGTTCGGCACGCGCCACGTACGCATCAGTCCCCGTGCGGAAGAGCACCCACTCGCCCGCGGCGATGACCTGCCGGGTGCCGGCGGGCGTGCGGATCGCCCCCTCACCATCGCGTTCGTGCGACGGCTCGCCGGAGGCCTCGGCGGCAGCCGCGCCGGCCGCGCTCCCCGCCGCCGCGCCGCGGGGCGGCTGCGCATCGGCCCGCTCGACGAGATCGACCGGCGCGGCGGGGTCGATGGCCCAGGCGCTGCTGTCGCCCTCGGTGAGCACCATGCTGAAGTCGCCGGCCTGCACGATGCCGCTCGGCCCGTGCACCGCGCGCACGGTATCGATCTCGGCGGTCTCGGTGTTGACACGGGCGTACTGGCCGGCATCGGCGCGCCAGGCCCAGACTGAGGGGTCGTCGCGCGGCGTCTCGTGCGTGTCGAACCCGCTCGCGACCACGGCGAGGCCCACCAGCAGGGCGGCGGCGAGCCCGCCGCCGATCCAGCCGGCCCACCGGCCCGGCCTCCGGTTCGGGCGAGGCGAACCGCCCCGCCGCGCTCGACCGGCCCGCATCCGCCCGGCCGATTCGCGCACGCTCATCCGATCCAACCCTGCGCGATCGCCAGCGCCGCGAGACCGCCCACGAGCACCGCGGCGATCGCGGCGCCGAGGAGCCCGGCCCGCAACGGTGAGGTCGGCGCATCGGGTGCGATGCCGTCACGGTCCGGCGCCCCCGCGCCCTCTTTCGCGCCCGACCCGAGCATCGCGCGGCGTTCGACTCGCGTCGTCGCCCGGAGTCGGGCACCCACCGGCCCTCGGGGCGCTGCCGGGCGGGGCGCCGCGGGCAGTGGCGCAACCGGGATCGCGGGCGGGTCGGCCAGGTCGAGCGGGGTGACATCGAACCCGTACCCGCGCTGCAGGTGCTGCAGCGACTCGCCGAACTCGCGCATCGAGGCGAAGCGATCCTTCGGCTCGCGCGCCATCGCGCGGGCGAGCTGCGCATCGAACGGCTGGTACCCGCTCGCACCGGGAACCGGCCGATACCGCGCCCTCACGATGCGCGCGGTGATGGCCCGGCGCGTGTTGCGCTCGGCCTCCGGCAAAGCGAACGGCGAGTGCCCGGCGGCGAACGTGTAGAGGGTCGCCCCGAGCGACCAGATCTCGCCGGCGACGGAGCCGGGGGTCTCGCCGGTCAGCACCTCGGGTGCGGCCCACGGGATCGACATCGCCCGGCTCCGCTCGTCCGAGGCCGCGCGGCCCCGCAGCGTCGCGATGCCGAAATCGGTGAGCGCCGGCCGGCCGGTCGCCGTGATGAGCACGTTCGACGGCTTGATGTCGCGGTGAAGGATGCCGGAGCGGTGCGCGGTCTCGAGCGCGCCGGCGAGCCGCACGCCGGCATCAAGCACCGCCTCGAGGGGCGCGGGGGCGCCGCGCGTGCGTTCGCGCATCGAGCCCGGGCAGTACTCCATCACCAGATACGGTCGACCGTCGGCCGCGATGCCGGCCGCGTGGACTGAGACGATCGACGGGTGGTTCGAGATCCGTGCCATGGCATCGGCCTCGGCCTCGAAGTCGCTGCGGTCGCGCGCGTGCCGCAGTTCGCCCGTAAGCACCTTGACGGCGACCGGGCGCCGCGGCAGATCCTGCTCGTACAGGTAGACGGCGGCGAAACCGCCCGCCCCGAGCGGGCGGATGTAGTCGAAGCCGGCGAGGCGGGGCGGCGGCGGAAGCCGCTTCTCGGTCATGCGCCCGCCGTTCGGCCCGCACCCCCGCAGTGGCCGGCGCTCACCCCGCGGTGCGTGGTGGGCGGCGGCGTGGGGAACACGGGATCAATCCTAGGCGGTCGCGGCGAACGCGGCGAAGCGCACGACCCCCCCGGCCCGGAGGCCGAGGGGTTCGTGTTCGCGCCGCATGCGGCGCTGCGCGCGATCGCGTGCTACAGCGAGCTCACGTCGAGGGGGATGCCGGGGCCGAACGTGGTCGACACCGCGCCCTTCTGCACGTACTTGCCCTTCGCCGAGGTCGGCTTCAGGCGGGCGATCTCGTCGAGCACGGCCGAGATGTTGTCGGTCAGCTGATCCGCCGAGAACGAGGCCTTGCCCACGATGAAGTGCACGTTGGAGTGCTTGTCCACGCGGAACTCGATCTTGCCGCCCTTGAT
>JAGQTL010000255.1 GCA_020439035.1 Leucobacter sp.
CGGTCGGGGTCGCCGCCGCGCTCGATGCGCGGCTCCGGCCGGCGCACCTCTCCCGGGCGCAGCGGCGGGAACGCCCCCGTGATACCGGTCGGCTTGCTCACCGCCGGAGACGGGGCCAGGTCGGGCGGCGGGGACGAGACCGCAGGCACCGGCGGAATCGCGGGGGGCGGCGATCCGGCTCCCGCGCGCTCGTCGTCGAGGGGCCGCCGCGCCGCCGTCCACGAGAACGGCTCGGCCACCGCGGCGGAGCCGAGCGGCGCGGCGGGCGGCTCCAGGAACGACTCCGCCGCGAGCCGCTCGTATTCCGCCTCGGTCGCGCTGCCCAGGGGATTCACTGGCCCGGCCCCCGAGCGGCGCACGCCCGCGATGCCGAGGGTCGGCACCGCATGCGTCTCGGCCGCCTCGACGGAGGCGCTGAACGGCGGCGCCTCGAAGCGTGGCTCGACGGCCTCGGCATCCCCGAGCACGCGGCCGCGGCCGATCCCGCGCGCGAGCAGCATCGCCCAGATCGGTGTGAGGAGGGCCGCGAGCACCGTGAACCCCGCGCCTCGGCCGGCTTCAGCCGAGATGCGATGCATCGCGACGATCTCGACCACGCGCCCGATGCAGACGACGGCCACGAGCGCCCAGCACACGAGATCGAGCAGGTGGGCCGCAGGCAGGGCCGCGCCCGGATCCGCCACGCCAACCGCGGCACGGCCGATCAGCGCGATGAGCAGCGCGAGTCGCCCGAGCGACAGCCAGCCCGGTAGGCCGCCACGCCGGTTCAGACGCGCCTGATTGAGGATCGGCACCCACCCCTCTGCAGCGCGCAGCCCGAGCCGTGGGAAGAGACTGCCGAAGGCCCACAGCTTCCAAATGAGCAGCACGAGGCCGAGGAGCAGCGTGATGATGAGCAGCGGGATGAGGAGCACCCCGGTCGCGGTTGCCGTCACGTTCTGGCCTTCCCTTGAGTCTGCACCGAGCGCCGCGCGCCCCGCTTCGGTCGCGGTGCTGCCGATTCTCGCGCACTCCGGCTCCGCGCGGCAAACCCGATCCCGTACGAGCGCAGCGAGTAGGCGGCACGCACCCGGCGCCAGCGGCTCAGCTCCGCCCTGCGCACTCGATTCTCGGCGTCGGCCGCCTCCCACACCCGGTCCGCAGTGCGGGAATCGATGCCGCCCGGGGAGAACACCGCGACCTCGACCTGCGCGGCCACCCAGCGCGCGGCATCGCTTCCGAGTTCTCGCGCGGCGCGAGCGCAGCCGGCCTGCCGCGGCAGATCCGCCCCCGCGTCGACCGCGTAATCCCGGACCTCCTGCCACGCGCCGAGCGCGCGCACTTCGGGCTCGGGCTCACTGCGGCGTCGGCGACGGCGCAGCCGCTTCGCGACCGGAAGGAAGAGGAACGGGAGGGCGAGCAGGGCGAGCGCCGCGACCGACAGCCCGGCCGCGGCGAGGAACGACCAGAGCGACGCCTGTGCCACGGGATCCTCTCTCGGCTCGGCCGCGTCGCTCGGGTCGCCGCCGCCGGTCGGCGGATCCACCTGCTCGGCGTCGCGCATCTCGGGCACCGTCGGGAACGGGGGCGATTGCTCGCCCTGTTCGAGCGCCTGCGGGGCGAGGCGGGTCTGCGGGCTGACATCGAGCGGCACCCAGACACCGCTCGCGTCTCGCACCTCGATCCAGGCCGCGAGATGCTCGCCGGTGCAGACGACCGGCCCGCCGCAGGCCGGCACGCCATCGACCCCCGCGCCAGCACCACCGAGCCGGAACCCGAGCACCACGCGCGAGGCGAACCCCTGCGCACGCGCGATCAGCGCGGCTGCCGCGGCGAA
>JAGQTL010000256.1 GCA_020439035.1 Leucobacter sp.
CAACGAGAAGATCGAGTTCGTGTGGAACGCGGCCGTCGAGGGGATCCAGGGCGACGGCGCGGTGACCGGGCTCACCCTGCGCGACACCGTCGACGGCTCGGTGCGCGAACTGCCGATCGAGGGGCTCTTCGTCGCCATCGGCAACGACCCGCGCACGCACCTCGTGCACGGCAAGCTCGACCTCACGGCCGAGGGCACGATCGCGGTCGACGGGCGCTCGTCGCGCACGTCCGCCCCCGGCGTCTTCGCCGCCGGCGACGTGATCGACCCCAGCTACCGGCAGGCCATCACCGCGGCCGCGTCGGGCACGGTCGCCGCCCTCGACGCCGAGCACTACCTGGCGGCGCTCGAAGACCACTAGTAGGCACCCGCGGCAGGCGGGATCCACAATCGACTCAAGGAGCCAAACATGTCAGAACCCATCAACATTGACGAGGGCACGTTCGACAAGGTCGTGCTGCAGAGCGACATCCCCGTGCTGGTCGACTTCTGGGCACCCTGGTGCGGCCCGTGCCGCATGGTTGCACCGGTGCTCGAGGAGATCGCGAAGGAGCACGACGGCAAGATCCGCATCGCGAAGCTGAACGTCGACGAGAATCCGAACCTTTCGGCCAAGTACCGCATCACCTCCATCCCCGCGATGAAGGTGTTCCAGAACGGCGAAGAGGTGCGCGAGATCATCGGCGCCATGCCGAAGGAGATGCTCGAGAACGAGCTGACCGGGATCCTCTGACCCGGCGTCGGTTCGGTGCGCTGGCATCTCGGCGTCAGCGCGGCGCGTAGCGCGCCACCTGCGGCGTCAAGCTCCCTGCGGCGTCGAGCCCCGTAGCGGGCAATCGGGTGCGGCGCGCACTGACCGGCAAGCGCCGGCCGACAAGCACTGGCCGGCGCGCGCTACTCGCGTTCGGCGAGCGCCGCGAGGCGGTCGATCGAGGATCGGAGTTTCTCGGGCGTGGTGTTCCGTGCGCGCTCGGCGCGCTCCGGCTCGGCGATCTCGTCAAGATCGGTCCAGTCGTAGCTGTGCCGTACGAGCGTGGATCCGTCATCCTGCGGCTCGAGCTCCCAGCGCCAGAGCTGACCGAACGGCGCCTCGCCGGGCAGTGCCGGCTTCCAGGCGATCAGACGCGCCTCGACGAACTCCACCACGTGGTTCTCGCGCCTCCGGTCCCCGAGATTCGTCATGACAAAGATCTCGCCCACCGCATGCACCCGCTGATCGGGGGCGCCCTCGCTGAGGTTGTCGTTGCCATCCCAGCGCGGCTGCTGCGCCGGATCGGCGATCAGTTCGAAGATGTCCGCGGCGGGCGCCGCGATCCGGCGCTCGGCGCTCACGATCCTGCTCGATTCGCTCATACGCCCAGTCAAGCACTCCGCGGCGTCGGCGTCGAGGCTCTCCGCCCGGCGCACCGGCCGGTCGCCACCACCCGCCCGGCGCCCCAGCGCCCCGCCCACCACCAAGCGTCTGCAATCTGCAGCGCGTCAGCAAAATCTCCGCAATCGAGCGGACGCCGCGCAGATCCCGGACGCCGCGCGGCCCGCAGTTATGGTGCCGCCTTGCAGGTCGTCACCGCACCGGCAGCACCCACAGCACCGACCCCGCCGGCAGCACTCACAGCACGGGCCGCACGGACCCCACCGCCCCCACGGGCCGCACCGGACCCCACGGCCGCCACAGCCCGGGCTCAGAACCCCTCGTCGCCGAGCTCCTCGAGGATGCGCTTCAGGTCGGCAATCGTCGCGAAATCGATGCTGATCTGACCTTTCTTCGCCCCGAGCTTGATGCCGACGCGCGTGTCGAAGCGATCGCCCAGCCGCTCGGCGATCTCGTCGAGCTGCGCCTGCACCCCGCCGGCCCGCGGCTTCTTGCGCGCGGGCTTCGGCGATTCACCCGCGGCGGCCTCGGCGGCCCGCACCGAGAGCCCCTCGTTCACGATCTTGTCGGCGAGGCGCTGCATCGCCTCGGCATCCCCGTCGAGCGCGAGGATCGCGCGCGCATGGCCGGCAGAGAGCACCCCGGCGGCCACGCGAGCCTGCACCGGCTCGGGCAGCTTGAGCAGCCGGATCGTGTTCGAGATCTGCGGGCGCGAGCGCCCGATCCGGGTCGCGAGCTGCTCTTGCGTGATCCCGAAGTCGGCGAGCAACTGCTGGTAGGCCGAGGCCTCTTCAAGCGGATTCAGCTGGGCTCGATGCAGGTTCTCCAGCAGCGCGTCGCGGAGCATGTGCTCGTCGGCTGTCGAGCGGATGATCGCCGGAATGTCCCCGAGGCCCGCTCGCTGGCTCGCTCGGAAGCGGCGCTCGCCCATGATCAGCTCGTAGCGGGCGCCGCCGCCGGTCGTCGCCGGCTCGATCTCGCGCACGACGATCGGCTGGAAGACGCCGAACTCGCGGATCGAGTGGGTGAGTTCCTCGAGCGCCTCCTCGTCGAACTCGGTGCGCGGCTGGGCCCGGTTCGGCACGATCCGATCGAGCGGCAGCCGGGTGAGCGTGGCGCCCGGAACCTCGGCGAGGGCGACGGTTGAGGGCGCTTCAGCCGCGGAGCTCGCGCCCGCGGGCTCCGCCGTCGCATCACCGGCGGGGAAGAACACGTCGACCGGCCGGTCGCCCGACGTCTGCGGGATCAGGGCGCCGATGCCGCGGCCGAGGCCGGTGCGCTTCTTCGTGGCCATCGTCAGGCTCCTTCGCGGGTCGGGCCGCCGCGCTGCGCCATCTCGGCGGCGGCTTCAAGGTAGGCGAGGGCTCCGATCGAGCCCGGGTCGTAGGCGTGCACGGTCTGGCCGTGGCTCGGCGCTTCGGAGATGCGCACCGAGCGGGGGATCACCGTGCCGAGCACCTCGGTGGGGAAGTGGTTGCGCACCTCGATGGCCACGTCTTGCGCGAGGTTCGTCCGCGCGTCGTACATCGTGAGGAGGATGGTCGAGACGCGGAGTACCGGGTTCAGGTGTTTCTGGATGAGCTGGATGTTGCCGAGCAACTGGCTGAGACCTTCCAGTGCGTAGTATTCGCACTGGATCGGGATCAGCACCTCCTCGGCTGCGACGAAGGCGTTGACCGTGAGCAGGCCGAGCGACGGCGGGCAGTCGATGAAGACGTAGTGGAAGAACTGATCGCTCTCGCGGAGGAAGGCCTCGAGCGCCGTGCGCAGGCGCTGCTCGCGTGCGACGAGCGAGACGAGCTCGATCTCGGCGCCGGCGAGGTGGATCGTGCTCGGCACGCAGAACAGGTTCTCGTGGTCGGTGGTGGGCTGGATCGCGTCGGTGATGCTCTGCTCGCCGAGCAGCACGTCGTAGATGCTGGTGACCTCCGGCCGGTGCGGCACGCCGAGCGCCGTCGAGGCGTTGCCCTGCGGATCGAGGTCGACGACCAGCACGCGGGCACCGCGGCGGGCAAGCGCCGAGGCCAGGTTCACCGTGGTCGTCGTCTTCCCGACGCCGCCCTTCTGGTTCGAGACCGTGAGAATGCGCGTCCGGTCGGGGAGCGGCGAGGGGGTCTCCTCGAGCAGACGCCGCCGACGGATCTTGTCGACGACGTGGTTGCCCACCAGTGCGTCTTCGGTCATGCCTGCCTCGGGGTCGTTCTCGGTTCGGGGTGCTCGTACGTACCGCCTCGGCGCGGCGACGAGCCGGCTCGCCGGCGGTGCGATCCGGGCTCCGGCCCGGGTGCGCTCCATCCAGCGCGTGGGTATTGCGGAACCCCACCGAGTCTACCCGGCGGCGACCCCCGCCGCGCGGCAGCCGCCGCACCCGCCGCACCCGCCAGCGCCGCGCACCACGCGCACGCCGCTCGGTGCCCACCGGTCCCTCGGCTCAGTCGACAACGGCCCGAAACACCCGCGTCGTCTCGTCGAGCAGCCCCTCGCCCAGCGTCTCGACGCGGATGTCGTGCACCTTGTACCTGCGCAGCGGCTTCTCGGCGGCGGCGATCTCGTCGTGCACCGAACCGCCCTTGAGGAACAGCATCTCGCCGCCGCGTCGCAGGAGCGGCGCCGTGATCGGCACGAGCTTCTTGAGCGCGGTCACCGCACGCGCGGTCACCTGATCGACCTCGAACGCCCCGTGGTACTCCTCGGCGCGGCCGCGCTTCACCTCGGCGTTCTCGAGACCGAGCCGATCGATCTGCTCGTTCAGCCAGGCGCATCGCCGCTCCATCGGCTCGATCAGGGCGAACCGGGCGTCCGGGCGAACGATCGCGAGCACCAGGCCGGGCAACCCGCCACCGGTGCCGATGTCGGCCACCATGGCCCCCGGCAGGATCAACGGTGCCAGCACCGCGCTGTTGAGCACGTGACGGGTCCAGAGCCGCGGCGGTTCGAGCGGGCCGATGAGGCCGAGGGGCTCCCCGCGCTCGGCCAGATCCTCGGTGAACGCGCGCAGCGCCTCGATGCGGTCGCCCGCGATCTCCACCGCCGCGGACGGCTCGGGCTCGACGGTCGGCGCGGTCGCGGCGCCGCTCACCGTCTCACCCACAGAGCCCACAGAGCCCACCGTCAGAGATCGCTCGCCCCGGGCTCCGCCGGGCTCATCGCCGATCGGCGCCAGAGGGTCTCGATGCTTCGCGTTCGACCCGGCCGGATGTTCCACGTGAAACAGCGCTCGGACGGGCGGGTTAGGCGACGGTGATCACGAGCCGGCGGTCGCGGCCCTCGCCGCGCGACTCGGAGTGGTGGCCCCGCTCGGCAACGATGTCGTGCACGAGTTTACGCTCGTACGATGACATCGGTTCGAGCTCCACCTCGGACCGCCCGGCAGCGAGCTGCGCGATCGCGGCGTCGACCAGCCCGCGCAGTTCCGTGGCACGGGCCTCTCGAGAGCCGCCGATATCGAGGATCAGCCGTGAGAATCGGCCGGTTTCGCTCTGCACGGCGAGCCTGGTGAGCTCTTGCAGCGCCTGCACCGTGTCCGGCATCGAAAGCCGGTCGAGATCCTCGCCACCGCCCGTGATCGAGAGGTAGGCTCGACCGCTCGCGACCGAGATGTCGAGATCGCCATCGAGGTCGGCGATGTCGAGCAGGCCCTCGATGTAGTCGGCGGCGTGGTCGCCTTCGGCCTCGAGCTCTTCGGTCGTGGGCTCTTCGTGGCTGCGAGTTGCGTGTTCGCTCATGCGTCTAACCTACTTCTTCTTCTTCGCACGCTTCTTGCCGACGGGCTGCTGGCGCTGCCCCTGGGAGGGCGTGTTGCCCTCGATCCGGTCGATCTCCGCGACCTCTTCGTCGGTGAGCTTGCCCTTGGCCTTCAGACGGGCCTGCCGCTGACGCCAGGCGTCGCTGCCCGGGGTCGGCATGTTCCGGATCACGATGTACTGCTGGCCCATCGTCCACAGGTTCGAGGTGAACCAGTAGATGTTCAGCGCGAGCGGGAATGCGACACCGGAGAAGAGGAAGGCGAAGGGGATGATGTAGAGCATGATCCGCTGCTGCCGGTACATCGGCGAGGCCTTCGTCTCATCGCTGACGTTCTTCGACATGATCTGCAGCTGCGTGAAGAACTGCGAGGCGATCATGAGCACCATGATCGTGCCGAGCAGCGAGACGACCATCCAGTTGCCGGATTCCCAGCCCTGCGTGAAGGTCATCTTGAGCGGCGCGCCGAAGATCTCGGCGGCATTGAAGCTCGTCGTCAGCGACTCGTTCATGAACGCGATGCCCGTGGTGTTCTCCGCCGCGTGCCGGAGCACGTAGAAGAGCGAGAAGAACACCGGCATCTGGATGAGGATCGGCAGGCACGAGGAGAAGGGGTTCGTGCCGTGCTTCTTGTAGAGCGCCATGGTCTCGCGGCTCATCGCCTCGCGCGAGAACTGGTCGCTCTTGCCCTTGTACTTGGCCTGGATCTTCTTCATCTCGGGCGCGAGATCCATCATGCGGCGCTGCGCCTTGATCTGCCGGACGGTGACCGGGATGAGCGCGGAGCGCACGACGATCACGAGCCCGATGATCGACAGCACCCACGTGACACCGCCCGCGGGGTTCATGCCAAGGAACGTGAACAGCTGATGCCAGAGCATCAGGAACAGCTCGACGAGCCAACGGAGGGGCCACAGTAGTGTCTCGAGGAATTCCACCGGGATCAGGCCTTTCGGTGCGACGGGCGAACGAATCCGCGCGAGTTGGTGATGAAGTTCGGGGCATGGCGCTCGGGGGCATCGTCGATGCCTCCGCGCGTGAAGGGGTTGCAGCGCAGGAGCCGCCAGGCAGTGAGCGCGAAGCCGGCCACGAATCCCTGACGCTGGAATGCCTCCAAAGCGTACCGGGAACAGCTGGGATAGTACCTGCACACTTGCCCGTACATGGGCGAGATGACCCGCCGATAGCCGAGCATCAGGGCGATCGCCACGTTCCGCGGCAGCAGCCAGAGTTCCTGAAGGATCACGGGGACGGCTGAGACCGGCCGATCCTCCGTAATCAGCGTCGAGCGTTCCGCGCCCGTGCGCGCACTACCGTGCATTGCTGCTCCCCAGCGAGACTCGCGCTCCGCTCGCGGCGATCCGATCGAGTGCGCGGTCGACATCTCGCCGCAGCTCCACGAACGGGGCGTCCGAGCTCCGCGGGAGCGCCCGGAACACCACATCCGCGCCGGTGAAGCCTGCGGCGAGCCGGTGATCCACGATCCACTTGAGCCGACGGCGCACCAGATTCCGCGTAACCGCATTCCCGACCGCCTTCGACACGATGAATCCGAATCTCGCCGGGGCGGCGCCGTCGGCATGCAAAACCGCGTGGGTGATGCAGGTCGCACCTCCCACGCGGTTGCCGTGTCGCACCACGCGTCGGTAGTCATCGCCCCGGGTGATCCGGTGCTGCCGAGCCGGCACGGAGAGAAGCCTCCGGGTTACGCGGTGAGCTTCGCGCGGCCCTTGCCGCGGCGTGCAGCGACGATCGCGCGGCCGGCGCGGGTGCGCATGCGCGCGCGGAAGCCGTGCACCTTGGCGCGGCGGCGGTTGTTGGGCTGGAACGTGCGCTTGCTCATGCGAGAACTCCGTGATTCGATAATGGATCAAGTGCCGCGGCTCCCGATCGAAGGGGAGCGGTGCGGTGGTCGGCGTGGGCATCGATGCGGGATCGCGCCCATACAAGTGATCAAGTTTACGCGCTTCGGCCCGCCGAGTCAAAGCACGGGCGCGCCCGCACGCGTACACCCGGTTCGACGGGTCCGCGGCGGAGCCGGTGCGGCGTGTTGCATAATCCGACTTGCCTGTGGAGAAATCTGTGAGTAACGTGGTCGCTACCGTCCGGCATCACCGGACTTCGTCGGCCACCTTGGCCGTGGATCGCTCGGAATCGGGCGGTGATCTGGTGTTTTACAACGGGTGGGGTTCGTGACCGAAGAGGACGTGCAGCGTATCTGGGCGCAGGTCGCCCGGTCGCTGGCGGATGATCCCGAAGTCGGACCGACCGGCAGTGCGCAGATTGCGCTCGCAGTGCCGCGCGGCGTGGCCGCCGGCATGCTCTACCTCGCGGTCCAGTACGATTTCACGCTCAAGCTGCTCGAAGGCCGTTTCCGACCGGCGATCATGTCGGCGATCTCGAAGATCCCCGAGGCCGAGAGCATCGACAACTTCATCGTGATGGTCGATCCCGACCTCGTGGGCGAGGACATCGAGGCCAGGGGATCGCAGGTCGAGGCGGATCCGGAGGACTTCGAACCGGATGAACCGGCGCCGGCGCCATCCCGACCGGTATCGGAACCGCTCGGCAAGCACGCGAGCACCACCCTGCCGGAGAGCCGGCTCAGCGACAAGTACAGCTTCGACACCTTCGTGATCGGGCAGTCAAACCGGCTCGCGCACGCGGCGGCGATCGCGGTTGCCGAGGCCCCCGCACGCGCCTACAACCCGTTGTTCATCTACGGCGACTCGGGGCTCGGGAAGACGCACCTGCTGCACGCCATCGGACACTATGCACGTGAGCTGTACCCCGAAATCCGCGTGCGCTACGTGAGTTCCGAGGACTTCACGAACGACTTCATCAATTCGATCGCCAACAACCAGGGCGCGGCATTCCATGCGCGGTACCGCAGCGTCGACCTCCTGCTCGTCGACGACATCCAGTT
>JAGQTL010000257.1 GCA_020439035.1 Leucobacter sp.
GTGTACATGCCGCCGCAGGCGCCCTCGCCCGGGGCGATCGCGCACTCGACGCGCTTCAGGTCCTCTTCGCTCAGTGTGCCGGCCTTGCAGGCGCCGACCGCCTCGAAGGCGTCGATGATCGTGACCTGCTTCTCGGTGCCGTCGCTGAGCTTGACCCAGCCCGGCGCGATCGAGCCCGCGTAGAGGAAGACGGAGGCGAGGTCGAGCCGCGCGGCGGCCATGAGCATGCCGGGCAGGGACTTGTCGCACCCGGCGAGCACGACGGTGCCGTCGAGCCGCTCGGCCATGACCACGGTCTCGACCGAGTCGGCGATGACCTCGCGCGAGACGAGCGAGAAGTGCATGCCCTCGTGCCCCATCGAAATGCCGTCGCTCACCGAGATGGTGCCGAACTGCAGCGGGTAGCCGCCCCCGGCGTGCACGCCCTCCTTCGCGCCCTGGGCGAGACGGTCGAGGCTCAGGTTGCACGGCGTGACGTCGTTCCACGAGCTGGCGATGCCGATCTGGGGTTTATCCCAGTCCTCGTCGCCCATGCCGACCGCCCGGAGCATGCCCCGGGCCGCGGCCTTCTCGATCCCGTCCGTCACATCGCGGCTGCGCGGCTTCATATCGATTTCTGCCATACCCTCCAGTCTAGCGCCGGATCGATACCGCTCGGGTCGTCGCGGGTAGGCTGGCGGCATGGGCATCGGCAAGTATCTGACCAGCATGAGCGTGATCGGCGCGCTCCTCGGCGCGCTCGGCACCGCGCGGCAGACGCAGGCGATGCCGAAGGACTGGCGCCGCTACCTCGTCTGGGGCGTGTGGGCCGCCGGCCTTGTGCTCGCGGTCGTGGGTGTGGCGAAGCAGGTCGACGACGAGCAGCACGCCGCAGAACTGAAGGGTCGCGCGGCGTACCGGTAGACTCGCTCATGGTGAGCCGGGAAGTCTGGTCGGCGACGCACATCCGCCTACCCGGAAGCCCGCCGTGATCCTTCATCGAATAACCCGTACCCTCGCCGTCAGCCGCCGCGAGGCCGCTCGAGTGAGCCGTCTCCTGCGCAACGAATTCGTGAGCGGCCTGCTCGTGATCGCGACCGCACTGATCGGCTTCGCCGCGGCGAACAGCCCGCTGGCGAGCGCATACACCGCGCTTCGAGAGTTCCGCGTGGGGCCGGCGGCCTGGCACCTCGACCTCTCGCTGCATGCCTGGGCCTCCGACGGGCTGCTCGCCGTGTTCTTCTTCATGGTGGGGCTCGAGCTCAAACGCGAATTCGTCGGCGGCGCGCTGCGCCGGCCGGCGACCGCGATCGTGCCGGTCGGCGCCGCGTTCGGCGGCGTGCTCGTGCCGGCCGTGATCTTCCTCGCCTTCAACGCGGGCACCGGCACCGCGCGCGGTTGGGCGATCCCGACGGCGACCGACATCGCCTTCGCCGTGACCGTGCTGGGGCTCGTCGCTCCGCGCATCCCGCCGATCCTCCGGGTGTTCCTCCTCACGCTCGCGGTCGTGGACGATCTGATCGCGATCGCCATCATCGCGGTCTTCTACGCCGACGGGGTGCAGTGGGTGTGGCTCGCCTGGGCCGCGCTCCCCCTCGCGCTCTACGCGCTGCTGGCGCAACGACGCGCGGCGTGGTTCGCGCGCCGCTCGTGGGCGGCCTGGCTGATCCTCCTCCCCCTCGGCGCGGCGGTCTGGGGCCTCGTGCACGCCTCGGGGCTGCACGCCACGATCGCCGGGGTGCTGCTCGCCTTCACGGTGCCGGTCTCGGCGCCGCGGCGGCGATCCCGCAACCTCGAGCTCGACCCCGAAAGCGAGGCGCAGACCGCCGCACCGGGATCCCTCGATCTCGCCGAGCGCTTCGGGCACCGGTTCGGCCCACTCTCGAGCGGCATCGCCGTGCCCGTATTCGCGTTCTTCGCCGCCGGCGTCTCGGTCGGGGGCGTCACGGGATTCTGGGGCGATCCCGTGGCCTGGGGCGTCGGAATCGGCCTGGCGCTCGGCAAGCCCGTGGGGATCGGCGTGAGCGCATGGGTGCTGCTGCGGCTCACGCGCTCGACGTTCGGCGTGGGGTTGCGCGACATGCTCGGCGTCGCCTGCCTCGGAGGCGTGGGCTTCACGGTGTCGCTGCTGATCGCCGAGCTCAGCCTGCCCGCGGCGGAGGCCGACGTCGCGCGGCTCGCGGTGATGCTCGGCTCGCTCGTCTCCGCGGGGATCGCGGCAGCGCTCCTCGCCGGCCGTCGAGCACCGATCCGCTGAGCTCCGTCGATTTTTCCGCGGCCGAGGATCATGCTAGGCTGTCTCCGTTGCTCGCGCGCGAGCAGCACGCGCCTTTAGCTCAGTTGGTAGAGCAGCTCCCTCTTAAGGAGACGGTCCAAGGTTCGAGCCCTTGAAGGCGGACAAATTAAAAACCCCTCCATTTGGAGGGGTTTTTAATTTGTCCGCC
>JAGQTL010000258.1 GCA_020439035.1 Leucobacter sp.
TCGCCGCTGGCGATGTGCTGGGCGGCGGTCACCTGGACGGTCTGCCCGGCCTCCAGGTACCGGGACTGGTGCAGCTGGATCCGGGCGACGTCCCACACCTCCTCGTCGAAGTCGAGCGCGGCGGCCGGCACGTCGGTCGACATCCGCGACTTCATCCAGGCGTACGCGTCGAGATACTCCGCCGGCGTCGGCACCTGCCACTGCACGACGCGGTACCCAGACGAAGCCGCCTCGGCATCGGCGAGCAGTCTCGCGACGTCGGCGACGGATGCCTCGAGATCGAGGGCGCTCTCGCGCTCGATCTGCTCGAGGGTGTAGCCGTTGCGCAGATAGAACCGGGCGACCCGATCTTCGGGGATCGACCCGAACCCCGTGGGCGCGTCGAGCCGCGGCCCGGGAACGTCGGGATGCTGCGCCCACGACTGCAGCACCGTGCGCCCGTGCTCACGAGTGGTCTGCTCGATGAGCGCGTACGCGGCCGTGCCGATACCGCGACCGTGATGGGCGGCGAGCAGCTCGATGAGCCAGAACGCGACGTGCGAGTCGGCTTCGAGCGGAATGTCGAGGCCGACGCGGCCGATGATCTCGTCGCCGTCGAGCACGACCCAGATGTGCCGGATCTCCTCGGGGTCGGGCTGGTAATGCGGCAGCAGCTCTTCGGGCTGAAGTGCGTCGTCGTCCCGCCCCGAGATCTCGCGGTACACGGCGTTTCGCACGCGGGTGAACTCGCGGAACTCGTCGGCGTCTGAGGCATCCATCGACGTCGGAATGGTGAGCGGGCGGAAGCTGACGCCCTGCAGGTCGTTCATGGGGTGTCCTTCGGTAGGTCGAGGTGTCGGGGTGGGGCGGGTCGGTGCGGTGGCCGACCCGCCCGCGGATCGCGCAGGGGCGGATCTCACAGGAAGGGACGCAGCAGCAGCAGTCGCTGCCAGTCCTGGTCGCGCTGCAGGCGGTCGCGTTGGGCGAGCCGGAGGCGGCGCTTGTCGTAATCGGAAGCGTCGAAACTCGACGTGGAGGTGCGCATGAGCATGCTCTTTCAGAGGCGTGCGACGCGTGAGGCGTCACGAACGGAAGGGTGCCGGGCTGCGGCGATGGCGCGACGAGGCGCGCGAGAGAGGCGGCGGCAGACGGTGCGCGCACAAGCGTCACGCCCCGAACGGGGCGGAGCTCACGGGCGATCCGCTAGCTGGCAGCCGCGCGGGGAGCGCCGAAGGAGACGGTCCCTGCGAACGCGGCGGCGGGAGCGAACGCTGCGGTGGCAGCGGCGGTGAATGCGGTGTTCATCCGAATCATGTCAGGGACCTCCTTTCTCGACTTCTGACGCGATCTGTGACACTAGCGCCGTTCCGCGGCGCGCGTCAAGGGGGCGTTGGCGGATGCGTCCGCTAGCGTGGAGGGCACACCTGCCCGCCGAAGGAGCCGAATGCACCTGAAGAGCCTGACGCTCAAGGGCTTCAAGTCGTTCGCGCAGCCGACCACCTTCGCCCTCGAACCGGGCGTCACCGCCATCGTGGGCCCCAACGGCTCGGGCAAATCGAACGTGGTCGACGCGCTCGCGTGGGTCATGGGGGAGCAGGGTGCGAAGACCCTGCGCGGCGGAAAGATGGAAGACGTCATCTTCGCCGGCACCTCCACGCGCGGCCCGCTCGGCCGCGCCGAGGTGCAGCTCACGATCGACAACGCCGACGGGGCGCTGCCGATCGAGTACAGCGAGGTGACGATCAGTCGCACGCTCTTTCGCAACGGCGCGAGCGAGTACGCGATCAACGGGGAGAGCTGCCGACTGCTCGATGTGCAAGAGCTGCTGAGCGACTCGGGTCTCGGCCGTGAGATGCACGTCATCGTCGGCCAGGGGCGGCTCGACAGCGTGCTGCAGGCGAGCCCGGAGGATCGGCGCGGTTTCATCGAAGAAGCGGCCGGCATCCTGAAGCATCGCCGCCGCAAAGAGAAGACCCTGCGAAAGCTCGAGGCGATGCAGGCCAACCTGACCCGCCTCAGCGACCTCGCGGGCGAGTTGCGCCGGCAGCTCAAACCCCTCGGCAAGCAGGCCGAGATCGCTCGCGAAGCCGCGACGATCGCGGCCGTCGTGCGCGACGCGAAGGCGCGGCTCTATGCCGACGAACTCGTGAGCCTGCGCACCCAGCTCGCCGACCACGCGCGCAGCGAGCAGGAACGTCACGCCGAGCGCCTCGTGCTGCAAGACGAAGCCGATCAGCTCAAAGCCCGCATCGACACCCTCGAACACGAGCAGCGATCCGAGGTCGTCGACGCGGCGCGCGGTGTCGCGTTCGCCCTCGAGCGCGTGCAGGAACGACTGCGCAGCCTGCACTCGCTCGCCGGTCAGCGTCTGGCCCTGCTCGAAGACGACGGCACCCTCGCCCTCGAAGTCACTACGGTCAGCCAGGCGAGCATCGACGAGGCGCGCGCCGAGATCGTGCTGAGCCAGATTCAGGGCGAGTAGTTCGGGCTGCGCCAGGCGCCC
>JAGQTL010000259.1 GCA_020439035.1 Leucobacter sp.
GTTCGGGTTGGCGATGATGCCCTTGCCTGCGGCCACGACACCGTCGAGCGCGTGGGGGTTCACCTCGCTCACGACGAGCGGAATGGTGGGATCGAGACGCCACGCGCTCGAGTTGTCGATCACGATGGCGCCCGCCTCGGCGAACTTCGGGGCGTACTGCTTCGAAGCGGCGCCGCCGGCCGAGAAGAGCGCGATGTCGATCCCGCTCGCATCCGCGGTGTCGACGTCTTCGACGACGATCGGTTCGCCGCGGAACTCGATCGTCGTACCCGCCGAACGCGCGCTCGAGAAGAGCCGGAGGGAGGCGATCGGGAAATCGCGCTCGTCGAGGAGCCTGCGGATCACGGCGCCGACCTGGCCGGTCGCGCCGACGACGGCGACGTTGAAGCCCTGCTGTTCGCTCATGTCGGGTGCCCCTCAGCGTCCGGTGCCTGCGTAGACGGTGGCCTCGGCCTCCGCGTCGAGCCCGAAGGCGGTGTGCAGCGCGCGCACGGCCTTCTCCATGTGGTCGACGCGGGTGACGACCGAGACGCGGATCTCGCTGGTGGAGATCATCTCGATGTTGATGCCGGCTTCGTAGAGTGCGCGGAAGAGCTGCGCCGAGACGCCCGAGGCGTCGCGCATCCCACCGCCCACGACGGCGATCTTCGCGATCTGGTCGTCGTATTGCAGGCTCGCGTAGGCGATGCTCTCGCGTTCTGCCTCGAGCGCATCGACCACGCGCCGACCATCGCCCATCGGCACGGTGAACGAGATGTCGGTCAGGTTCGTGTCGGCCGCCGAGACGTTCTGCACGATCATGTCGATGTTCGCGTTGGTCTTCGCCACGATCTCGAAGATCTGCGCGGCCTTGCCCGGCACGTCGGGCACGCCCGCGACGGTGAGCTTCGCCTCGCTCTTCTCGAAGGCGATGCCGGTGATGATCGGCTCTTCCATGTGCTCCCCTTCCGAGGGACCCTTGGCCGGGTCGTAGACAGTGGTGCCCGGCTCGCTGGAGAACGAGGATCGGACGTGCAGTTCGACGCCGTGGCGGCGCGCGTACTCGACGGCGCGCAGGTGCAGCACCTTGGCCCCGGACGCGGCGAGCTCGAGCATTTCTTCGAAGGTGATGAAGTCGATCTTGCGCGCGAGCGGTACGACGCGAGGGTCGGTGGTGAAGACGCCGTCGACATCGGTGTAGATCTCGCACACGTCGGCGTCGAGGGCGGCGGCGAGCGCAACCGCGGTCGTGTCGGACCCGCCACGGCCGAGCGTCGTGATGTCGCCGGTTCCGCGGTTGAACCCCTGGAAGCCGGCGACGATCGCGATCGCGCCCTCATCGAGGGCCTCGCGCACGCGCCGCGGCGTCACATCGACGATCTTCGCGGCGCCGTGCTCGGCGGTGGTGATCATGCCCGCCTGGCTGCCGGTGAACGAGAGCGCCTCGAACCCCATGCCCTTGATCGCCATCGCGAGGAGCGCCATCGAAATGCGTTCACCGGCGGTGAGCAGCATGTCGAGCTCTCGCGGGGCGATGATCGGCGTGACCTCGCCGGCGAGATCGAGCAGCTCGTCGGTCGTGT
>JAGQTL010000260.1 GCA_020439035.1 Leucobacter sp.
ATGCGGCGCACGAGCTGGAGCAGCTCGTGAACTACCAGGGCAAGACCACGACCGAGTTGACCTTCTCGAAGAGCTCGCTCGCGTACAACGCCGCGAACTCCGCGATCGTGACGGTCAAGATGGAGGACGACGTGCCGGACACCCCGACCGGCGAAGTCAGCGTCACCATCGCCGGTAAGACGTACGCGGCGACGCTGAAGAATGGCTCGGCGAAGATTGCGCTCTCGCCCGCGGTGAAGGCGGGCACGCACAACGTGGAGGCGAGCTACAGCGGCGCCCCTGGAAAGTTCGCTTCGTCCTCATCTTCGCCGGCGGTGAAGCTGAAGGTGGCCAAGACCACCCCGAAGGTCGCGATCAAGCTCGTCAAGTCGAAGGTCAAGGCATCCAAGCATGCGAAGTTGAAGGTCACGGTGAGCATTCCGGGCTCGCTGAAGACCAAGGCATCGAAGTACAAGGTGCAGATCTTCGACGGTGCGAAGATGATCAAGACGACGAAGCTCAACACGGCCGGCAAGATCTCGGTCACGCTGCCGAAGATCAAGAAGGTCGCGAAGCACAAGATCAAGGTCAAGGTGCTGTCAACCGCGAGCACCACGGCGAAGACGAGCGCGAAGAAGACCCTCACGGTCGTTCGCTAGCTCGGAGCGCGGGCCGCGATCGACGCACGGATCGCGGCCCGCGCCGCAGCATTCGACCGCACGAACCCCAATGAAGGAGCGCAGCGTCACGTGAGTGCCACCGCATCGACTGCCCCGTCCGCCGCACCGGCGCCCGCCGCACCCCGGCCGCGAGGCCATCGGCTCGGCCGACCGCTCGCGCTGCTCACCGCGGCGCTCGTCGCGCTGAGCGGGCTCGTCGCGGCCCCTGCCGCACAGGCGGCGCCCGTGCCGAGCGTCGAGGCGCCGGTCGCCGAGGCGCCGGGCGACGAGATCCTCCCGCCGGTGCCGCTCGCACCCGCCGAGGCACCGGATGAGGAGAGCCTCCCGCCGGCGCCCCTCGCACCGGCCGAGCCGCAGGCGACGACCCTTGCGCTCACCGCCTCCGTGCCCTCGCTGACCCTCGGCGAGTCCGTGACGCTCACGGCGCAGGTCGATCCGGCCGCCGACGGCACGGTCGAGTTCTCCGACGGCAATGGGCTGGTGGGCAGCGCGGCGGTCGCCGGAGGATCCGCTGTGCTCACCGTCACGCCGACCGCGATCGGCAACGTCTCGTACACGGCGGGCTTCGTGCCGGGCAACCCGGCGGAGTTCTCGCCGTCGACATCACCCGGCTCGGTACTCGTCGTGGTCCTGGAGCCGGCCGGTCCGGGCGGCGACCCGGTGCTGACGCCCGAGCCCGACGGCTCGGGCGTCGAGGGTGGCCTGCTCGAGTGGGGCGTGTACCAGCGCTTCATCAGCTACGTCGAGAGCCCGATCGCAGAGGGCAGGGTCACCGCGCTCGCACCCACGACGCGCGCGAAGAACGTCTTCGCGTTCCCCCAGGTCTCCTCGCAGGCATGGGATCGCGACACCGGGACCGGGACGCTGAGCTACGCGGGCGCCGTCCACTTCTTCGGGCACGGCGGAGCACTCGACTTCTCCTTCGCGAACCCCGAGGTGGTCGTAACGAGCGCCGACTCGGCGGAGCTCGCGGTGACGACCGGGGGCGCGCGCGTCGTGCTCGCCGAACTCGACCTCACTCGTGCCCAGCGCAGCGAGCTCGAGGGCGGCGCGGTCCGCTGGGAGTCCGCGCCCGCGACGCTGACCGCTGCCGGCGCTCACGCATTCCTGAATAACTACCCAGCCGGCGAAGCGCTCGACCCCGTGACCTTCGTCGCCGGCGCGGACGCCGATGTCGCGCCGGTCGAGCCGCCGGGGAAGACCGGCAAGCCGAAGGCAGACAAGACGAAGCACGAGAAGCCGGCGAAGACGCGGCGCACCACGAGTGCGAAAGAGGCGGGATCGCTCAGCTGGGGCATCTCGTCGGGCTTCGCGGCCTACACCACGGGAAGCATCGCCAAGGGAGTGATCAGCACGGCCGGCGTGGGGCGCAGCGGCGGCGGCTACGTGTTCCCGCAGGCGACCGGCGGCGACTGGGACGTCGCGGCCCAGACCGGCACCATCCGCTTCTCCGGCGTCGTCTCGTTCCTCGGGCACGAAGTCGCGGGCACCTACCTCATGACCGAGACGTTCGCGAACCCGGTCATCACGGTGCGCAACGCGCGCACCGGCACCATTTCCGCAGGCGGGAGGACCTTCGGCCTTGATCTTGCTGCGGCCGCGAAGACCGTGACGGCGAGCGGCGCGGTGACCTGGAGCAACGTGCCCGTGATCGGCCAGATCAGCGGCGGCGGCTCCTCGGGCGCGGGGGCCGGGGGCGGCACGTTCGCGGCCGATCCGCTCACCTTCACCGTGGGCGCCGTGAACCGCACCGGCTACGGCAGCACCACCGAGTCGAACCCGGCGCGGAGCCGCGAGCCCGCGCCCGCGGCTCCGGCTACGAGCGGGATCACGCTGCTGACCCCGCCCGATCAGCTCGTGGCGGGTGGCGACATCGAGTTCCAGGCGGCGGGGTTCCAGGCGGATGAGCGCGACATTCTCGTCGTCATCTACTCCGAGCCCGTGCTGCTCGACCGGCACGCGGGCGCGGATGCGAACGGGGTCGTGCGCTGGAGCGGCACTCTGCCGAAGGGGCTGCACGGCGAGCACACGATCACGCTGCAGGGCAGCACCGACGCCGGTGCCGTGCTCGACATCATGACGCAGCGGGAGTACGACGCGCTGCACGCCGAGCGCACGGTCGCCGACGAGGGTACGATCGTCGAGGAGCCGGTCGCCGCAGGCATCGGCACGGTGGCCGGCGCTCCCGGGTCGGCCGGCGGCTGGGGCATCTGGGCCGGAGCGCTCGGCCTGCTCGTGGTCGCAGCCGGCATGACCGCACTGGCGGTGCGGCAGCGCCGCAGGAACGTTTGACCGCGAAGACGAAGGATCCACTGTGACACGCACCGCACCCCGCTCGCTCGCTCGCGGCCTCGCTCGCACCGTTGGCGCCCTCGCGCTGGGGGCGGTGCTCGCCGGCGCGGCGATCGCCGTCCCGGCGCCGATGAACCCGCTGCGCGGCCAGGCCGCGCCGGCCTCCGCAGCCGACGGCTCGTCGTGCACCGTGACCGATGGCACTCTCGTCTGGGGCGTGAAAGAGAGCTTCCGCGCCTACATCTCGAGCAGCATCGCGAACGGCGAGTGGGAGGCGAGCGACGGCGCGACGTACGCGACGCCGAGTTTCACCTTCTCGGGCGCGACCGGCGCGGTCGACGCCGAAACCGGTGCGGGCAGCATCTCGTTCCCTGGCACCGTGCGCTTCTCGGGCCACGACGGGGTGCTCAACCTGACGATCTCGAACCCGACGATCGAGTTCGTCGGCGACGGCACGGGCCGCCTGCGTCTCGATGCGCGCAGCAACGACGCGCAGGGCGAGCTCGCGATCGACGAGAAGCAGGCCGTGGTCGGCCGGATCGCCGAACTGCCCGCCCTCGACCCGGGCGAGGCGGAGCACGACGTCGACCTGCGCGGCATCGTCGTGACGCTCACGGCCGACGGCGCCGAGGCGTTCGCGGGCTTCTACCCGACGGGCGAGGAACTCGATCCGCTCGACCTGTCGCTCACGGTCGGGCCGTGCGCCGCGGCCGCGGGCGTCGCGGGCGGCACGGGTGATGCGAGCGGGAGCGGCGCGGATGATGCCCCCGAGACCGCGCCAGACGCCGCGGATCAGGGCGAGGGCGGATCCGACATCCCGTGGCTGCCGATCGGCCTCGGCGCGGGCGCGCTCGTCGTCATCGCGATCGCGGGCACCCTGCTCGCGACCGGCCGGAAGCGCGCGTAGCGGAGCGCTGCTACTCGCGCCGCGTCAGCCTTCCCGGAGCGGCATCACGATGCCGTGGCCCGCGCTCGGGTGCGGGATCACCTCGACGGGGGTGCGGTAGACCTCGCTGACGATCTCCGCCGTGAGCACGCGCTCCGGGGCGTCGCAGGCCACGATCCGCCCCTCGCGCAGCAGGGCGATGCGGTCGGCGTAGGCCGCGGCCAGGTTGAGGTCGTGCAGCACCACAAGTACGGCATCGCCCGCGGCGGCGCGATCGCGGGCCAGGCCCAGCACGGCCTCCTGGTGGCCGAGGTCGAGCGCCGCCGTCGGCTCGTCGAGCATCAGCACGCCGGTGCGCCCCGCCATCACCCGGGCGAACGCCACGCGAGCGCGCTCGCCGCCCGAGAGCGACGGCACGCGCCGATTGCCCAGGTGCGCGATGTCGGCGGCCGCCAGCGCCTCGGCGATCGCCGCGTTGTCCTCGTCCTCGAGTGGCGTGCGGCGCCAGGGCGCGCGGCCCATCTCGACCACCTGGTGCACGGTGAACGGGAACATGATCTGGTTGTCCTGCAGCAGGACGCTGCGCCGGCGCGCCAGCTCGATCAGCGTCCAGTCGCTCACCTCGCGGTCGCCGAAGCGTACGGTGCCCGCATCGGGTGCCACGTCGCCCGAGAGCAGGCTGAGCAGCGTCGACTTCCCGGCGCCGTTCGGCCCGAGCA
>JAGQTL010000020.1 GCA_020439035.1 Leucobacter sp.
GGGAGAGAGGGAGGAGGGGGAGCGAGGGGAGGGAAGAAGGAAGGAGAGAGGAACGAGGGGAGGACGGCCGACCAGGTTGAGGCCAGGTCGCGTCGATAGGATCAGTGCGTGAGTGCCGCCCGCCGTGATCGCCCCCGCTATGAAGGCGACCCGACGCTGCTCCGGGTGATGGTGCGCCCGCAGTGGATCGCCGCGCTTCTGCTCGCGATCGCCGTGGCGGCCGGTTTCGCCTGGCTCGGGCGCTGGCAGCTCGACCATGCGATCCGCGTGGATCCGGGGGACACCGAGTCCATCAGCGAGACCGTGCGGCCGCTCACCGGGCTGACCGGCCCCGGAGAAGCCGTGACCGACCGGGCGGCCGGGATGATCGTATCGCTGGACGGCGCGCTCGTGCCCGAAGATCTCACGGTCGTGGAAGGGCGCGCGCAGGGCGGACGCGTGGGGGCGTGGGTCGTCGGGCACCTGTCGGTCCGGCCCGAGGGGCATCTCGCGGTGGCGCTCGGCTGGGCGCCCACGGCTGGCGATGCGGAACGCGCGGCTGCGTCGCTTCGCGAGAATCCGGACGCCATCGATCTGCACGGGAGCGTCGAGGGGCGCTACATGCCGTCCGACGGCGCCGTCGCCCCGAGGGCCGACGAGGATCCGTCGCGCGTGACAACGATGAGCGTCGGCCAGCTGATCAACCTGTGGCAGCCGTTCGATGGGCCGGCCTACGCGGGATACCTGGTGCTGCATCCGCACGCGCCCGTCGATACCGTCTTGAGCGCCGCCGGCCTCTCGCCGATCGATTCCGTGCCGCCGCTGCCGGCCGAGACCGTGAACTGGCTGAACCTCTTCTACGCGGCCGAGTGGGTCGTGTTCGCCGGGTTCGCCGTCTTCTTCTGGTATCGGATCACGCGGGATGCCTGGGAGCGGGAACACGAGTCGAAGGCGCTCGCCGCCCGCGCGGACGACCACGATGACGAAGGCGACGCGTGAGGCGCCGATAAGATGGAGACCATGGTGTTGCAGCCCAATCCGGCCGATTATCCGCGCATCCGCACGGCGCTTAAGTATTACAAGATCGCCTCAGTGATCACGGGCACGATGCTCCTGCTGCTCTGCGCGGTCATGGTGATGAAGTACGTCTTCAACGTGCAGCTGTTCCTCTTCTCTCCCGACGGGTTCGCCGTCGTCGAGCCGATCGCGCCGGAGGGCGTCGAGGCCGACTTCGAGCCGGCCGGCTTCAATCTGTTCCGGGCGATCCTCATCGCGCACGGCTGGTTCTACGTCGTCTACCTGTTTTCGAACTTCATGGTCTGGAGCCCGATGCGCTGGCCGTTCCCGCGCTACCTGCTGCTGGCGCTCGGCGGAGTGATCCCGTTCATGTCGTTCTTCCTCGAGGTGCGCACCGCGCGCGAGGTCAACGCCTTCCTCGATGCCCACAGCGAGCCGACGGCCGACGCCGGCCCCGGATCCCCTGTCACTCCCACGGAAGGCTCGAACGCATGACCGCTCCCGTAGCCCATCGCCCGGTGCTCGTCGTCGATTTCGGTGCGCAGTACGCCCAGCTCATCGCCCGCCGCGTGCGCGAGGCCGGCGTCTACAGCGAGCTCGTGCCGCACACGATCACGGCCCAAGAGATTCGGGATCGCGACCCGCTCGGCATCGTGCTCTCGGGTGGCCCGTCATCGGTGTATGAGGAGGGTGCGCCGCAGTTCGATGCGGAGATCTTCGGCCTCGGCATTCCCGTTTTCGGCATCTGCTACGGCTTCCAGGTGATGGCGCGGGCGCTCGGCGGCGAGGTCGGGAACACGGGTGACCGCGAGTACGGCGCGACCGATGCGACGGTGGTCGGCGGCGGCGGCGCGATCCTCGGCGGGCAGCCCGAGCAGCAGAACGTCTGGATGAGCCACGGCGATGCCGTGCAGCGCGCCCCCGAGGGGTTCGAGGTGCTGGCGCGCACTGCGGTGACACCGGTGGCGGCGTTTGGCTCCGCGGAGAAGCGGATGTACGGCGTGCAGTGGCACCCCGAAGTGAAGCACTCGGATCACGGCCAGCGCATCCTCGAGAACTTCCTGCATCAGGTCGCGGGGATCGCGCCCGATTGGAACGCCGGCAACGTGATCGCCGAGCAGGTGCAGGCTATCCGGGAGCAGGTCGGATCGGCCCGCGTGATCTCGGCGCTCTCGGGCGGCGTGGACTCCGCAGTCTCGACGGCGCTCGTGCACAAGGCGATCGGCGATCAGCTCACCGCGGTGTTCGTGGATCACGGCCTGCTGCGCAAGGGCGAGCGCGAGCAGGTCGAGCGCGACTACGTCGAGTCGACGGGCGTGCACCTGATCACGGTCGATGCGGCCGACACCTTCCTCGGACACCTCGCGGGCGTCACCGACCCCGAGGAGAAGCGCAAGATCATCGGCCGCGAGTTCATCCGCGCGTTCGAGCAGGTGCAGCGCGACCTCGTCGCCGAGGCGAAAGCCGAGGGGGAGCCGATCAAGTTCCTCGTGCAGGGCACGCTGTACCCCGATGTCGTGGAGTCGGGCGGCGGCGCCGGCACGGCGAACATCAAGAGCCACCACAACGTGGGCGGATTGCCGGACGACCTCGACTTCGAGCTGATCGAACCGCTGCGCACGCTGTTCAAGGACGAGGTGCGCGCGATCGGCCGCGAACTCGGGATCCCCGAGGCGATCGTCGGGCGTCAGCCCTTCCCCGGCCCGGGGCTCGGCATCCGCATCGTCGGCGAAGTCACGCGGGATCGGCTCGAGACGCTGCGCGAGGCCGATGCGATCGCGCGCGCCGAGCTCACGGCCGCGGGGCTCGACCAGGAGATCTGGCAGTGCCCGGTCGTGCTGCTCGCGGATGTGCGTTCGGTCGGCGTGCAGGGCGATGGGCGCACGTACGGGCATCCGATCGTGCTGCGCCCGGTGTCGTCCGAGGACGCGATGACCGCGGACTGGACGCGCGTGCCGTACGAGGTGCTCGCGCGCATCTCGAACCGGATCACGAACCAGGTGCCGGAGGTCAACCGGGTCGTCCTCGACGTCACCTCCAAGCCCCCCGGGACAATCGAGTGGGAGTAGCGGCGGAGTAGCGACGAAGGCGCGTACTCCCGCTCGCATCAGCACTGCGTGGAACCCGGCCGCGGGAGCGGTCGGCCCGACGCTCAGGCGATCTTCTTCGTCTTCCCGGATACGGCGGCGACGCTCTTGTAGGTGGATCGTGCGCCGGTCTCGCGTACGCTGATGCGCTTGCCGCGATCCTTCGCTTTCAGCGTGTAGGTCTTCCCGGTTGCCCCCTTGATGGCTTTGCCGTTCCGCAGCCACTGATACTTGCGCTTGACCGTTTCGGTCCACTTGCCCGAGACGGCCGTGAGCTTCTTGCCGACCGCGCGGCTGCCGCTGATCTTCGGTTTCTTCGTGTTGAGGAGCGGCATGCGGACCTCACCGGTGCCGTACGCGTTGTCACTGCCCTTGGCGCCGCGATCCTTCACCGCGTGGCTGCGCATGTAGGAGCCGAGCTTCTTCGCGGACCAGCTCGGGTAGCGTTGGCGGAGCAGCGCTGCGACCCCTGCGGCGACGGGGGAGGCTGCGCTCGTGCCGCCGAACGTTCCGCCGCTACTGGTGGTGTTGTACTCGGACGCGGCCGAGAGGTCGGGCTTGATGCGGCGATCGTTGGTGGGACCGCGCGAGCTCAGCGCGAGCGCTTTGCGCGTTCCGACGCCGACGGCACCGACGGAGAGCAGGCCGGAGTTCTTCGAATCGACGAAGCCCTGGGCGCCCGCGGAGCCCGCGTTGGAGACGTAGTCGTACATGTAGCGGTAGCCGCTGAACATTTCGAGCACGTCGCTCCCGCTGCCGTTGCCGTCGCTGTACTTCCACACCTTGTAGTAGATGGTGCTGCCGGGGCTGCACGCCGCATTGCGGCTGTTCTCGAGCGGAGCGACGGTGGGATCGCCTTGATCCCATTCGGACTTCCCGATCAGGGTGTCTGCGGGGTAACTGTAGATGTACAGATCGTAGTCGGTGCCCGGCCCGGCACCCCAGTCGCTCCAGCGCAGGGTGAGGAGGTACTCGTCGCACTGCGCGTAGATCCTGTCCTGGGCGTTGTAGAATCCATTGGGATCGACAATGTCGAGCCAGCCATCGCTATTGTTGTCGACCCAGCGGCCGCGCCAGTACTGGCCCACGTACCGCGAGTCGGCGTTGTCCCAGAACCGGCCCTTGTTCCCGGCCGAGTTGAACCAGGTGATCCCGCGGCTCACGGCGTAGTCGACGAGTGCGGCGCTCTCACCGGTGCCGTCGCCCGGACCGTCAACCGGGCTACCGAGGGAGCGCGTGATGATGCGCACGCCCTTCCCGTGGAAGTAATCGATCGCCGCCCGCAGATCCTCGTTCGTGTTCACGGAGGCGATGTAGAGCTGCGCCCTCGGGGCGACGTCGAGCACGCCCTCGGCGACTTCCGGGCCATGAGTGCTCGGGCTGTACGTCCAGATGTTGCACGCGACGCCGTTGCTGCGGCAGAAGGATCCCGCAGGCTTCTTGAGGTCGCCCATGCTTTGCGCCCAGTCCCACGTGGGCTTGTCGAAGTAGTCGATGATGCCGACCTTCACACCCTTCCCCGTATAGCCGGCGCGGTGCCAGGAGCCCGCGCGCACGCGCTTGTCGATCTGCCCGCCGTTCGCGCCGGTGCGCACCTCATCGACCGCGGTGCGCACGGAAGCGCCGAGCGCGGCGGATGTGACGAACGTCGTCCCGGCCGCGCCCGTGAGCGCCGGCGCGCCCGCGGGGGTGCTGGTCTGCTCGGGGAGTCGGAGGTACCCGACTTCCCGGCGCCGCTCGGTGGCCTCGAGCCGATCGACCTCGATGCTCGCCGCCACGAGCCCCGAGATGATCGGCGCGATGTCGCGGGCATCGGTCGCGGCGAGCGCCGCACCCGTATTCCCGTCGGGCTCCGCCGGCACGACCTCCACTCGCACGCGGCCGTCGATCACCTCGGCGATCCCGGCCAGTTCGCTCGCACGCTCGCCTGCCCGCCAGTGCTCGACGAGTTCGCGGAGCATCGGATCCTTGAGCTGCACCCCGCCGTCATCATCCTTCGACGACGGCGGCGGCGGCGCGACCGGCACCATCTCGCCGGGAAACGGGATCTCGGTATCCGGCGTGACCGTGGGCGGTTCGTCTGCGCTGCCGGGGGATGCGGGAGGGGACTGCGGCAGCCGATGGGGCGAGGCCACCGGGGTGCGCGATTCCGGTACTTCGCCGGTGATCGCCGTCGCGACGGCGACCGCGAGCGCCATCGAAATCCCGAATGTCGTGCTGAACGCACGCCTGATCCGCATCGCACACCCCCGTCGTCGTTGCCGGAGCGGTATCGATCAGACGTTGATCGATGCCAGGATGCTCCTATGCTACGCGAGCGGCGACGGATCCGCTCAGTTGTTGCGAATGAGCGCGATAATGCGGAGGATCTCGATGTAGAGCCAGATCAGCGTCACCATGAGGCCGAATGCCGCGGACCAGCCCCACTTCTCGGGCACGCGGTTCTTCACGCCGTTCTGGATCAGCTCGAAGTCCATCACGAGCGAGTAGGCCGCGAGGAAGACCGCGAGCAGGCCGATCACGACGCCGAGCGGCATCCCCATGACCGTGATGTCGCGCATGCCGAACATGCTGTCCGTGGCGCCGAACATCATCATGCCGAAGTTGATGAGCGAGAAGACGAGGTAGCCGCCCATGGCGATGAGCACGATCTTCGTCATGCGCGGGCTCGTGCGCACCTTGCCGCTGCGGAACAGCAGGAGCGTGACGCCGAACACCGAGAACGTGCCGATGACGGCCTGCGAGACGATGCCGGGCCACTGCGCCTCGAAGAAGCTCGAGATGCCGCCGAGGAACAGGCCCTCCGCGACCCCGTAGAAGAGGATCAGCGGCACGCTCGGCTGCTTCTTGAACGCGTTGACGAGGCCGAGCACGAGGCCGGCGATCGCGCCGGGCAGCATGAGCACCGGGAACAGCCAGCCCACGGCGGCGAAGGCGAGTACGACGATGAAGAGCAGCACCGTCTTCGAGATGGTGTTCTCGTAGGTCATCGGCCGGTCGCTGCCGGCGGCCGGGGGCAGCGAACCGCCGTCGCTCGCCGGAGCGGAGACCGGCTGTTCGACGCCCGGGCGGTACAGCTCGGCGGAGGGCTGGTTGTAGATGCGATTCAGCTCTTCGGCGGTGAGGGTCTTGCCGCTGAGCGCGGGGTTGTGGGTCAGCGCTGGGTTGCTCATGTGAATCCTTTCGGGCGCGGGCCTGATGCACTCAGCCTATCGAGCCGTGGCGCGATCCTGCCTGAGTGTTCCCGGGAGATGCGGCCGAGTTCGCTCTCGGCGGCATGCGTGCCGCGCGGGCGCCGCGAAACCGGGAGAATGGGTGGATGCAGGATCTGATGTCGACGGCCCCGACCGTGCTGGTGTTCGCCACCGGCGGCACGATCGGCATGCGCCGCACCGATCGCGGGCTCGCCCCCGACCCGGCGTTTCCCGACGCACTCGATGCGCTCGTCGCCTCGATCTGCGCGCCGCTGGCCGCCGACTACCGCGTCAACCACCTGAGCCCGGCGATCGACAGCGCCAACGCCGATGCCGACACCGCGCCGCGGATCGCGCGCGCGATCGGCGCCCGCGCGCGCACGGTGCGCCCGCGCGGTGTCGTGGTCACCCACGGCACCGACACGCTCGCCTACACGGCCGCGCGGCTCGCGTTCGAGCTCGCCGATCTCGGGATGCCCGTCGTGCTCACGGGGAGCCAGCTGCCGTATGGCGACGCCGAGAGCGACGCCCGGGCGAACCTCGCACTCGCCATCCGCGCCGCGCTCCGCGCGAAGCCGGATGCGCCGGTGAGCATCGCCTTCGGGGGAGCGCTGCTCCCGGCGGTGCGCGCGACGAAATTCCAGGCGGACGCGTTCGAGGCGTTCCGCGCGGAGCGCCCGCTGGCGCCCTCGCGCGTCGGCCTGATCGGCGCGGATGCGGCACCGGCGGATCCCGGCGATCCGGCACGGGTCATCCCCTTCCGGTTCGCTCCGGGCACCACCGCCGCGGATCTGCGTGCGGCATCGGCGGGCGAACCCGACGGCATCGTGCTCGAGTGCTACGGCAGCGGCAATGCGCCCATGGCGAAGCCGGGCATGGCGGCAGCGCTGAGGGACCTGTGCGCGGAACTCCCGGTCGTGGCGGTGACGCAGTGCGCGACCGGCGGCGTCGACTTCGCGCGCTACGCCGTGGGGCACGAACTGGAGGCCGCCGGCGTGATCGACGGGGGCGACATGACGATCGAGGCGGCGCTCGCGAAGCTCGGCTACGCCCTCGATCGCGGCGCGCAGGGCGCATCGCTCCGGGGGATCATGTCGTTCAACCTCGTGGGGGAGCTCGGGTGAGCGCGGTGCGCGGCGTGCCCTGGGTGATCGGGCATCGCGGCGCTCCGGGCGCGCGACCCGAGCACACCGAGTCCGCGTACCGTCTCGCTCTCGCGATGGGCGTCGATGCGGTCGAGCCGGATGTCGTCGTGAGCCGGGACGGTGTGCTGCTCGTGCGTCATGAGAACGAGATCTCGACGACCACCGACGTGGCGACGCGCCCGGAGTTCGCCGGGCGGCGGACGCGCAAGACGGTCGACGGGGTCGAACTCGACGGGTGGTTCGCCGAGGACTTCGACTGGGCGGAACTGGCGACGCTGCGCGCGCGCGAGCGGCTGCCCTCGCTGCGGCCCGCGAACACGGCGTTCGACGGGCGCGAGCCGATCCTCCGCCTGCGCGACCTGCTCGCGATCGTCGACGAGGAGAGCGGCAGGCGGCAGCGCGAGTTCGCGGTCGTGATCGAGCTGAAGCATGCCGAGTTCCTGCGTTCGCAGGGCCACGACCTCGTGCCGCTCCTGCTCGCCGAACTCGCGGCGTGCGGATGGGCGGATCGGCCTGGCCGACTCGTGATCGAGTGCTTCGAGCTCTCCCCCCTCGAGCGGCTGCGGGCCGCGGGCGTGCGGGGCCGGCTGATCGCGCTGCTCGAGAGCGCGGGATCGCCGGCGGACGAGCTCGCCCGGGCCGGCGACGACGCGCGCACCTTCGACTGGTATCGCAGCGACCCCGGACTCGATGCGCTCGGCGGCCGCGTCGACGGGATCAGTGTCGACAAGGCGGATCTCCTCGCCGACGCCGATCCCCGAACCGGGCTCGTGGCGCGCGCGCACGCGCGCGGGCTGAGTGTGTTCACGTGGACGCTCCGCCCCGAACGCGCGTTCCTCGATCCCGCCTTTCGGCGCGGCGAGGCCCCGGCCGCCTGGGGCGACTGGCGGCGGGAATGGGCGACGATCGTGCGCAGCGGGGTCGACGGGGTGTTCGTCGACCACCCGGAGCTCTTCCTGACGACGGTGCGGGGCGGGGAGGGCGCCGGCGTGCAGTGAGAGCCCCGACCGGCCGCCGCTCCGCCCGCCGCTCCGGCACCGGGTGTGGGCCGGCGATGTCGGCGGGTGCTCCTACACTTGAAGCACCATGAGCGACTTCGAACTCCTCGCCCCCGACGGGGCGCCTCTCGGTGCGGGCCGGCGCTCCGACGCGGCCGGCGACGCCGATCCGCTCCTCGAGGGGCTCAACCCGCAGCAAGCGCGGGCCGTGGTGGCCCGCGGGCCGGCGCTCCTCATCGTCGCCGGCGCGGGTTCCGGCAAGACCCGCGTGCTCACTCACCGCATCGCGCATCTCATCCGCAACCACGAGGCGTGGCCCAGCCAGATCCTCGCCATCACCTTCACCAACAAGGCCGCATCCGAGATGCGCGAACGCGTGCACGGGCTGCTCGGGGAGGCAACGGAGGGGATGTGGATCTCGACGTTCCACTCGGCGTGCGTGCGCATCCTGCGGCGCGAAGCCGAGCGCTTCGGGTACGTTTCGGGCTTCACCATCTACGACAGCGCCGATTCACGCGCGCTGCTCAAGCGCATCATCAAAGAGAGCGACGCCGATGGCTATGGGTTCACCCCAGCGAATACGAGCGCCAAGATCTCGCGGCTGAAGAACGAGCTGAGCGACGCCGATTCGTATGCCGCGACCGCGAACGAGGCGGATCCGCGCGAGCGCATCTTCGTCGAGATCTTCCGCGAGTACGAGCGCGAGCTGCGGCGCGCCAACGCGTTCGACTTCGACGACCTCATCGGCCAGACCGTGCACCTGTTCCGCTCGCATCCGGAGGTCGCGGCGAGCTATCAGCGTCGATTCCGGCACATCCTGGTCGACGAGTACCAGGACACCAATCACGCCCAGTACTCGCTGATCCGTGAGCTCACCCGCCCGGTTCCGGCCGAGATCGCCGAACGGCTCGTGCCGCCGCTGCGCGAGCGCGAGGTCGATGCAACGGGGGCGATCCCGGGGGCGGCACTGACCGTGGTCGGCGACAGCGACCAGTCGATCTACGCGTTCCGCGGTGCCGACATCCGCAACATCGTCGAGT
>JAGQTL010000261.1 GCA_020439035.1 Leucobacter sp.
CGAGCACGTCGATGCGGCCGTGCTGCGCGAACGCCTGCACGTGCATCGCAGCGCCGTGCGCACCCCGGTCATGTTCGCGTACGAACTGTTCGAGCGCGCGGCCGCGGCCGATGCGCGCATCGTGCTGCCGGAGGGCGAGGATGACCGGATCCTTCGCGCCGCCGCGTCGCTGCTCGCCCGCGGTGCGGCGCGGCTGATCGTGCTCGGCGAAGAGTCGGCGCTGCAGGCGCGCGCCGCGCGCATGGGCATCGGGCTCGACGGGGTGCAGGTGGTCGATCCCGCCACGTCGCCGTGGCGCGAGGCGTTCGTCGCCGAGCTCATGCGGCTGCGCGGGCCGAAGGGGCTGACGCCCGAGGCCGCGGCGGATCAGGTCGCGGATCCGACCGTCTTCGGCACCATGATGGTGCAGCAGGGGTTCGCCGACGGCATGGTGTCGGGTGCGGCGCACACGACCGCGCACACGATCAGGCCCGCGCTGCAGATCATCCGCGCGAAGCCCGGGGTGTCGGTCGTCTCGAGCGTCTTCTTCATGGCGCTTGCGGATCGGGTGCTCGTCTACGGCGATTGCGCGGTCAACCCCGATCCGAGCGCCGAAGAGCTGGCCGATATCGCGATCTCCTCGGCCGAGACCGCGGCGCAGTTCGGCGTGGAGCCGCGCGTCGCCATGCTCTCGTACTCGACCGGAGATTCCGGCGCCGGGGCCGACGTCGAGAAGGTTCGACGTGCCACGGAGCTCGCACGGGAGAAGCGCCCCGACCTGCCGATCGAGGGGCCGATGCAGTACGACGCGGCAGCGGATCCGCTGGTGGCCGCGGCGAAGCTTCCCCGTTCGGCGGTGGCCGGGAGGGCCACCGTCTATATATTCCCCGACCTGAATACTGGCAACAACACGTACAAGGCGGTGCAGCGCTCCGCGGGCGCCGTGGCGGTCGGGCCCGTGCTGCAGGGGCTGAACCATCCGGTCAACGACCTTTCTCGCGGTGCCACCGTCGACGACATCGTCAACACGGTGCTCATCACCGCGATCCAGGCAGGAGGCGCCGCATGAGCACGATCCTCGTCATCAACGCGGGATCCTCGTCGATCAAATACCAGCTGATCGATGCGCTGGCCGAGCAGGCGCTCGCCACCGGCCTCATCGAGCGGATCGGCGAGCCCGCGGGCAGGGTGCGCCATCGCACGAGCGAAGGCACGATCGAATGGGAGGCGCGGATCCCCGATCACACGGGCGGCTTCGCTGCAATGGTGCGGGCATTCGCCGAGAGCGGCTCGCCGGTCGATGCGCTCGGCATCACGGCGGTCGGGCATCGAGTGGTCCAGGGCGGTGCGGAGTTCGTCGAGCCGACGCGCATCGACGACGAGGTCGCGGCGCGGATCCTCGGGCTCGCCGACCTCGCGCCGCTTCACAACCCGGGCAACCATGAGGCGATCATCGCGGCTCGCGCGGCCTTCCCCGACGTGCCCCACGTCGCCGTGTTCGACACGGCCTTTCATCAGAGCATGCCGCCGGCGGCATACAGCTATGCGATCGATCCGGCGGTCGCGGCTCGGCACGGGGTGCGCCGCTACGGGTTCCACGGGATCTCCCATCAGGTCGTCTCGCGGCGGGCGGCCGCGTTCCTCGGCCGGCCGGTCCACGAGCTCACGCAGATCGTGCTGCATCTCGGCAACGGCGCCTCGGTCTGCGCGGTCGATCGCGGGAGCTCCGTCGCGACGTCCATGGGCCTCACGCCGCTCGAGGGCCTTGTGATGGGCACGCGAAGCGGTGACATCGACCCCGGCGTGCTCCTGCACCTCCTTCGCGCGGGCTTCGACGCGGCCGAGCTCGACGAGCTGCTGAACCGCAGGTCGGGGCTCGCCGGCATGGCGGGTTCGAACGATATGCGCGATGTGCGGGCGCGCGCCGAGGCGGGCGATGCGGCCGCGGTGCTCGCGCTCGAGGTGTACACGCGCCGGATCCGCCACTACGTCGGCGCCTATTTCGTCGAGCTCGGCGGCGCGGATGCGATCGTCTTCACGGCGGGCGTCGGGGAGAACCAGCCCGAGCTGCGGGCCGAGGTCTGCGCCGGCCTCGAGGCGCTCGGCGTCGAGCTCGATCCGGCGGCGAATGCGCGTCCCGGCGACGCGGCGCGCCGCATCAGTACCGAGCGCTCTGGCGTGGCCGTGCTCGTCGTACCGACCGACGAAGAGGTCGAGATTGCACGGCAGACGTGGGAGCTCGTCGCCGGCTGACCGCGGTGATGCCGCGCCCCCGCTGGAATGTCGGGGCCCGCCGGTAGCATGGTTCCGTGGCTACCGCACTGTATCGCCGTTATCGGCCAGAGGGCTTCTCCGAGATGATCGGCCAGGCCCATGTGACCGAGCCGCTGATGACCGCGCTGCGCACCGGCCGCATCGGGCACGCGTACCTGTTCAGCGGCCCCCGCGGGTGCGGGAAGACGACGAGCGCGCGCATCCTCGCGCGCTGCCTCAACTGCGCCGAGGGCCCCACCGATACCCCGTGCGGCACATGCCCCAGCTGCGTCGAGCTGAGCCGGGCCGGGGGTGGATCGCTCGATGTGGTCGAGATCGACGCGGCGAGCCACGGCGGTGTCGACGACGCGCGCGAACTACGCGAACGGGCGGTCTTCGCGCCGGCGCGCGACCGCTACAAGATCTTCATCATCGACGAGGCGCACATGGTGACCTCGGGCGGCTTCAACGCGCTGCTCAAGATC
>JAGQTL010000262.1 GCA_020439035.1 Leucobacter sp.
GGCACCGACACGTTGTAGGGCAGGTTGGCAACCAGCACCTCCGGGGCGCGCTCGGCGCACAGCTGCGCACGCTCGACCTCCAGCGCATCCGAGCGGATCACGCGCAGACGCGCCTCCGCACCCGGCTGCATCGCGGCGACCGTCGCGGGCAGCTCGGCCGCGAGGCGATGGTCGATCTCGACCGCGGTGACGGCCGCCTCGGCCTCGAGAATGCCGAGGGTGAGGGAGCCGAGCCCCGGCCCGACTTCGATGACGGCGTCGCCGGCTTCGACACCGGCGAGGCGCACGATCTTGCGCACCGTGTTCGGGTCGATCACGAAGTTCTGGCCCAGCTTCTTCGTGGGCGAGACGCCGAGGCGCTCGGCGAGTTCGCGGACCTCGGCGGGACCGAGGAGCTCAGGGCGAAGCCTCGCTTCGCGCTCCGTATGCCCCTCGGCCGCCCCGGCCGAGGCCGGGGTGCTGCCGTCACTCATCGGCGTCCATCGCCCACGCGCCGTAGACCCGCTCGGTGTTCGCCGCGAGTCGGGCGCACAGGCCGTCGAGCGGCTCCTCGAGCACCTCCGCCATGCGGCGCAGGGTGTGCGGCATGAGGTACGGCGCGTTCGGCCGACCACGGAACGGCACGGGCGTGAGGAACGGCGCATCCGTCTCGACCAGCACGCGAGACGGATCGGCAACCGCGAGCGCCTCGCGCAGTGCGGGCGCGTTCTTGAAGGTCAGCGTGCCGGCGAAGGAGAGGTACCATCCGTGCTCGGCGCACACGCGCGCGAGTGCCGCGTCTCCCGAGAAGCAGTGGAACACCGTGCGCTCCGGCGCGCCCACGCGGCGGAGCACGGCGACGACCTCATCGTGGGCGTCGCGATCGTGGATCTGGAGGGCGAGCCCGTTGGCCTTGGCGATCTCGATGTGCGCCTCGAACGATTCG
Source organism: Leucobacter sp. (assembly GCA_020439035.1). Lineage (GTDB taxonomy): Bacteria > Actinomycetota > Actinomycetes > Actinomycetales > Microbacteriaceae > Leucobacter. The sequence continues at coordinate 926 of JAGQTL010000262.1, forward strand.
ATCTGCGCGGCGCGCCCGTCGTCGCCCGTGCGGAAGAAGTCGAGGCCGGTCTCGCCGATCGCGCGCACGCGCGGCTGGGCGGCGAGGCGCGCGATCTCCGAGAGGTGCTCGGAGAGGAGGCCCTGCGCATCGAGTCGCGGCGCCTCGTTCGGGTGGAGGGCGACGGCGGCGAGCACACGCGGGTCGCTCGCGGCGAGTTGCGCGCTCCAGCGGCTCGTCTCGAGGTCGGTGCCCACCTGCACAACGCCACGCACGCCCACGGCCTCGGCGCGTGCGAGGGAGTCGAGCGGATCGAGCACGTCGAGCCCGTCTTCGAACTCCAGGTGCGTGTGGTTGTCGTAGACCGGGATCGGCAGCGGCTCGGGCGCGGGTGGGCGCGTGAGGTCGCGGGAGCCGCCGTCCTTCCGCTTGCGCAGGCCGGCCGCCGGCGCCCCGACCTCGTGGGTGTGCTCGACCGGCGACGTGTCGGAGCTCACTTGGACGCGGCCTCCGCTTCGGCCTGAGCCTCGATGCGCGGGAAGAGCACCGCGAGTGCCTGCTGCGGGGTGCCGGCGGGCAGACGCCCCCAGCGGCCGGCCTCGCGGATCGGTTGATCCTCGAGCCGCCCCAGTGCCCCCTCGGCTCCGAGCGCCTCCCACAGCTTGGCCGTGGCGAGGGGGGTCACCGGATGCAGCAGTTCGGCGAGCGCACGCAGCCCCTCGGTCGCGGTCGCGAGCACCGTGGCCAGTCGACCCTGCTGGGCGGGATCCTTCGCGAGCGCCCACGGCTGCTGCTCCTGCACGTAGCCGTTCAGCGCGTCGACCAGACGCCAGACCTCGGCGATCGCCTCGTGAATGGCGAAGCGCTCGATCGCGGCATCGGCCGCGGCGGTGACGACGGACGCGAGCTCCCGGATCGCGCGATCCGCCTCTTCCTCGGCGCCCGCCTCGGGCATCACCGCACCGAAGTACTTCTTGTTCATGGCGAGCACGCGGCTGGCGAGGTTGCCGAAGCCGTTCGCGAGCTCGGCCTGGTAGCGGGCGGAGAGATCCTCCCAGCTGAACGACCCGTCGTGCCCGAAGGAGATCGCACGCATGAAGTAGTAGCGGAACGCGTCGCTGCCGAACGTATCGGTGATCTCGTTCGGCGCGATGCCCGTGAGCTTCGATTTCGACATCTTCTCGCCGCCGACGAGCAGCCAGCCGTGGGCGAACACGTGCTCGGGCACCTCGAGCCCCGCCGCCATGAGCATGGCGGGCCAGATCACGGCGTGGAAGCGCAGGATGTCCTTGCCCACGATGTGGTTGCCCGGCCAGCGGCGAGCGAACTGCTCCTCGTCGGCGCCGTACCCGGTGGCCGTGACGTAGTTGAGCAGCGCGTCGAACCAGACGTAGGTGACGTGCGAGTGATCCCACGGAATGGGGATGCCCCAGTCGAACGAGGTGCGCGAGATCGACAGGTCCTCGAGCCCCTGCTGCACGAATGCGACGACCTCGTTGCGTGCGCTCGCGGGCTGCACGAAATCGGGGCGCTCCTCGTAGAGCGCCAGCAGCCGATCCTGGAACGCGCTCATCTTGAAGAAGTAGTTCTTCTCCTGCAGCAGCTCGAGCGGCTTCGAGTGGATCAGGCAGACCTTCTCGCCCGCGAAGGCGCCCTCGCCGTCGACGATCTCACTCTTCGGCTTGAACTCCTCGCAGCCGACGCAGTACAGCGCCTCGAACTCGCCCGCGTAGACGTGGCCGTCGTCGTAGAGCTTCTGCAGGAACTTGGCCACGCCGGTCTCGTGCCGCTCGTCGGTCGTACGGATGAAATCGTCGTTCGAAATGTCGATCGTGCCGAGCAGCGGCTTCCAGGCGGATTCGACGAGGCGATCCGCCCATTCCTTCGGCGCCACCCCGTTGGCCGTCGCGGTGCGCAGGATCTTCTGGCCGTGCTCGTCGGTCCCGGTGAGGAACCACGTGTCGTCACCGGCCTGGCGGTGCCAGCGCGCCAGCACGTCGGCGGCGACTTCCGTGTACGCGTGCCCGATGTGCGGCGCGTCGTTGACGTAGAAGATCGGCGTGGTGAGGAAGAAGCGCTTGCGCTCGGGGGTCTCGGGCATGGCTTCCATTGTATTGCGCGCCCGAGCCTCGAACGGCCGTGTTACCGGACGCTCGTGCGGTCTCACGAACGGATCAGGATCGTCGGCTCGTGTTTCACGGGAAAGTTGACCGACTGCGCGATGAAGCAGTGCCGATACGCCTCGGTATGCGCCGCCAGAGCGCGATCCGCCATCGCGGCGTCGGCGACCGTCACGGTGGGCCGCAGCACGACCTCGGTGAAGTGCCCGCCCAGGCCCTCGCTCACCATCGTGCCGAGCGCCTCGTCGGTGTAGGCGGTCACGACGACGCCCGCACGCACGGCCATGTGCAGGTAGGAGAGCATGTGGCACTGGGCGAGGGCAGCCACCAGCAGCTCCTCGGGGTTCCACCGCTCGCGATCGCCGTGGAAGGTCTTGTCGGCCGAGGCGACGATCTCGTGCTCCTTGCCGGCGGCGCGCACGACGAGCTGCCGGCCGTAGTCGCGGTAGCCGCTCGTGCCGGTGCCGCGATTGCCCAGCCACTCGATGCCGACGGCGTACTCGTGCGTGCTCTCCACATCCCCAGGTTAGTGAGGCCGGGCGCTCGGCTGCCAGGGGTATTCTTGACCCATGAGCGTTGCCGAAGACCAGATCGTCCAGGAACCCCGCGTCGTCACCGAGATCCCCGGGCCGCGAAGCCGCGAGTTGCACGCCCGCCGCCAGGCCGTCGTGCCGCCCGGCGTGCACAGCGTGGTTCCCGTCTACGTCGAGCGCGCGCACGGATCGGTGCTGGTCGATGTCGACGGCAACCAGATCGTCGACGTCTGCGGCGGCATCGGCGTCACCACGATCGGCCACACCGACGACGCGGTGGTGGCGGCGGCGCAGGCGCAGATGGCCAAGGTCACGCACACGCTCTTCACCATGACGCCCTACGAGCCGTACGTGCAGGTGGCCGAGTACCTCGCGAAGCACGTTCCGGGCTCGACAGCCGCGAAGCCGTACAAGACGCTGCTCATGAACTCCGGCGCCGAGGCCGTCGAGAACGGCGTCAAGATCGCCCGCCGCTACACGCGCCGGCCCGGCATCGCCGTGCTCGAGCACGCCTACCACGGCCGCACCGCGCTCACCAGCAGCATGAACCACAAGGGCGCGCCCTACGCGCAGGGCTACGGCCCGCGCGTCGGCGACATCTACAAGGCGCCGAACTCCTACCCGCTGCGCGACGGGCTCAGCGGCCCCGACGCCGCGAAGCGCACCATCGCCTACCTCGAGAAGATGGCGGGGGCCGAGGATCTCGCCTGCCTCGTGGTCGAGCCCGTGCAGGGCGAGGGCGGCTTCATCGTGCCGGCCGACGGCTACCTGCCCGCGCTCGCGGCATGGTGCCGCGCGAACGGCATCGTGTTCATCGCCGACGAGGTGCAGGCCGGCATGGCGCGTACCGGCACGGTCTTCTCGATCGAGCAGTTCGGCGTCGAGCCCGATATCGTGCTCTCGGCCAAGGGCATCGCGGGCGGCCTGCCGCTCGCCGGCATCACCGGCCGGGTCGAGATCATGGATGCCTCGCTGCCCGGCGGCCTCGGCGGCACCTTCGGCGGCAACC